>NZ_CALEDC010000248.1 GCF_937949835.1 uncultured Campylobacter sp. | reverse complement strand
TGGCTATCTTAACTTATTTGTCGGGTTTAGTCCTTAACCATTTTAGTCGGACTGCTCCCGTGGGGTTAGGTCTTATGGAATACGGCAAATTCTTATTTTTGCCCTTTACACACGATATGGTGCGCAAAAATAAAAGCTCGCTTACCGTCGCCGCAAAGTCGCTACAAAACTGCGAATACGACGTAACGCCCCAAAAAGTATCCGTAGCGACGATAATAGCTACGGTTTGTATCGTAGCGATTGCCTTGCCTGCAGTAGCGATTGCGGAACCGAGGCTGACTACTAGAGATGATGCGGAGATCTCTAAGTTGGCGACAAATTTAATGACCGTTAAATACGATCCAGACGCTTACTATATCTCCCAAGGCAAATTCGCATCCGATTTTTCGGTTATGACGAATGTTCCGCTAGAGCCCAACGGAGCGAATTCCGCATATCTTAAAAGCACAAAGGGAGATAAATGCTTCCTAATCAGCGTGGACGGCGAAAATAAAACGATCACCATCGCAAAAGGTCCCGATGCCGAAAATAATATCTGCCGGGGAGCGTATGGATTACCGGGCGTCCCTAAAATGCTATCGGAGCCTATTAGCGTAAAAAAGAGTTATTAATTTACGCGATTTAAGAGTGGATTAGATTATCATGGCGGATTTAAGAGCCAGAATTTATATAAATTTCGTCTTAAATTTTATGTCGCCTTATGCGCATGAAAGCGATCTGATCGGAAATCAGATAAAGTTGCACGCTTTGGCGTGAAAATTAGCCGCGATTTGGGCGGATCTAAACGCCATAAAATTCCGCGGCTAAAATTTAACGCCGTTTTAAGATTATTTTTGTAAAATCACATTTCTTTTTTACCGCACGGCGGGCTCATAGCTCAGTTGGTTAGAGCATCCGGCTCATAACCGGATGGTCCTAGGTTCAAGTCCTAGTGAGCCCACCACCACAAAATTTTTTGCTTTTCACTACATCAAAATCCGCAAAATTCTATAAATTTCATGCGTCGTTTTTCCTTTGAAATTCCGCTTCATAACTTCAAAAGACAAAGCCTGCCGCGCAATTTCAGCTTTAAAATGCGGCAAGCTCGCGATTGAATTTTCAAATTTAACTTTCATTTGGCGACCGATTAAATTTTATTTTATGGCAAGTTGCGGTAGAATTCCGTTAAAATTCTTAGTGCAGGGAGATGTCCATGTCAGAAAATCAAACGAAAAAAGGCGGAATTTTAGCTTTTTATTTTAACTCAAGCTTGCTTTGGCGCATCATTATCGCTTTAGTGTTGGGCTCTGCGATCGGTATGTTACTACCTAAAAATATGCCGGTGGGCGATACCACGTGGGTGGCGATTTTAACGCCTTTGGGAGATCTTTTCGTGCGACTTTTAAAGATGATTATGGTGCCGATCATCATATGTTCGCTCATCGTAGGCACGAGCAGCATCTCACCCGCGCACCTTGGCAAAGTAGGCATTAAGGCGATCATATTTTACGCTATAACTACGCTTTTTGCGATCGTCATCGGTTTAGCGTGTGCGTTTGTATTTTCTCCAGGTAGCGGGCTTGATCTAAGCGATGCGTCCAAGGCCGTCGAAAAGGCAGCGAACGCCCCTAGTATGAGTAAAATTTTGCTTAATATAATTCCTACGAATCCTTTTGATTCCATAGCCAAGGGCGAAATTCTGCCGATTATCGCGTTTTGCTTATTTCTTGGCGTAGGGCTTGCGTTTTGCCGCGATAGTAGCGACGCGCGTATCAAAAGCTCCGCCGATACGGTTTATAATTTTTTCGACGGAATGAGCGAGATTATGTTTAAGGTCGTGCACTGGGTGATGCAATACGCACCAATCGGCGTTTTTGCGCTAATGTTTGTAGTGTTTAATAAAAGCGGTATCGAGGCTTTCAGCTCGCTATTAAATGTCACGATTACCCTATACGTGGGACTTACGATCCAAGTATTTGCGGTTTATTGCGTTATTTGTATGCTTATCGGAGTTAGCCCGATTAAATTTCTTAAAAAAGTGCGCCCGCCGATGCTTACGGCTTTTGTTACCCGCAGCTCCAACGGCACACTTCCGATTACGATGCAAACCGCCGAAGATATGGGAATTCCAAAGGCGATCTACGGCTTTGTTTTACCTGTGGGTGCTACGGTGAATATGAACGGTACGACCGTGTATTTGGGCGTGTGCACGCTATTTATCGCTAATGCTTGCGGTATCGATCTAAACAGTAGCCACTACCTCACGATCATCATTACTTCGATGCTTGCGGCGATCGGAACTGCCGGAGTTCCGGGAGCTGGTGCACTGATGCTGCTTTTAGTACTAGAATCTATCGGCGTCAAGGTAAGCGGTAATGTAGCGATCGCTTACGGAATGATTTTAGGTATTGATGCGATTTTGGATATGGGGCGAACCTCGATGAACGTAACGGGCGATGTTGTGGCATCGATCTACGTCGCAAAGAGCGAAAACGAAATGGATATGAGTAAGTGGGAAAATTAGCCAAAGTAAAATTTAGAAAGGACGATCTATGAAAAGAGTTGGGATTATCGGTGGAATGGGGCCTTTGGCGAGTGCGGATCTGTATATGAAGATCATAGAAGAGACTGCGGCGAGCAGCGATCAAGAAAATATTCCGCTTGTAATCGATAGCTATCCGCAGATTGAAGATCGCACGGCATTTATCTTAGGCAAAGGTGAAAATCCGCTTCCGCGCCTAAGCGAGAGCGCTGTTAGGCTCAAAAATGCAGGCTGCAAGGCGTTTGCGATGGCGTGCAACACGGCGCATTTTTTCGCAGACGATGTAGAAGCTGCGGCGGAAATCCCGCTAATTCATATCGCTGAGGTCACCGTAAAAGCGATCCGCAAAAATTATCCAAACGCCCACAAAATCGCCGTGCTAGCCACTATCGGTACAAAAAAAGCTAAAATTTACGACGATCCGCTCAAAGAAGCGGGGCTAATCAGCGTGGAGCTTGGTGAAGAAAATCAAGCGGTTTTGATGGATTGCATCTACAAAGGCGTTAAGGCGGGCAAGACTGCCGAATACGTGGGAGCTTTTGAGAATTTGCTAGGCAAAATCGATGCTGATATTTACGTCGTTGCCTGCACGGAGCTGCCGCTATTTTTGCCGTTAATCAAAAGCGATAAAATTTTCGTCGATCCTACTAGAGAGCTTGCTAAAGCGATCGTGGAATTCTCAAGATCGTAGAGCCGTAAGGCTTTGCAAGCGCGAATTTTAAACCGCAAAATTTTATGATGATTTAAGTCGTAGAATTTTGCGGAATTGTGTTAGCTCAAAATTTCATGTAAGCGGAATTTATATGATAGCAAAATTTCATCACAGGATTTTAAGCTTAAAATTTTGTCAAAATTTAATCCGCAAGATCCAGAATGTAAAACCTCCGAAGTAAAATTCCGTAACAAAATTTACTCGTAAAATTTCACGCTGAAATTTAAGCTAAAATTCCATTAAATTTGACCGTTTCTAAAGCCCGAATTTACTATAATCTCCAAATCAAAAAAAGGACCAAAAATGAGCGACTACACCCACCTGCACCTTCACACCGAGTATTCGCTGCTAGACGGCGCGAATAAAGTAAGCGAGCTCGCCGCGCTTTTGCAGAGCCGCGGCACCAAGGCGTGCGCGATCACCGATCACGGCAATATGTTCGGCGCGATAGACTTTTATCAGACGATGAAAAAGCACGGCATCAAGCCGATCATCGGCATCGAGACCTATCTGCACAACCACGACGATATCGGCGATAAAAGCGACCGCCAGCGCTACCACTTGATACTGCTTGCCAAAAACGAGACTGGCTATAAAAATTTAATGTATCTTAGCTCGCGCGCGTTTTTGGACGGCTTCTACTACTATCCGAGGATCAACAAAAAAATTTTAAAAGAGCACAGCGAGGGGCTCATCTGCTCCTCGGCATGCCTGGCGGGCGAGGTGGAATTTCATCTAAATAGAAGCGAGCGAAATTTAAAGCGCGGCGCGGGCGGCTACGAAGCGGCGAAAAAAGCGGCACTTGAGTATAAGGAAATTTTCGGCGAGGATTTTTATCTCGAGATCATGCGCCACGGCATCGGCGAGCAGTTAAACGTCGATAAAGACCTCATCCGCCTCTCGCGCGAAATCGGCGTCAAGATCATCGCCACCAACGACGCCCACTACTCGCGCAAGGACCGCGCCAAGGCCCACGACGTCTATCAGTGCATCTCGATGGGCAAGACGATCAACGACGGCGACCGCCTAAAACACGTCGTTTCGGAATTTTACGTAAAAAGCGACGAGGAGATGAGGCGGCTTTTCGCGGACATCCCTGAAGTGATTGAAAATACCGCCGAGATCGTGCAAAAGTGCAATCTCAAATTTGCCTTCGACGAGAAGGACTACGCGCCGACGCCGCCGAATTTTAAATTTACGATCGAATACGCCGATAGGCTCGGGCTTTCGCTGCCGCAGCCTGATGAACGCTATAGTTTTGCAAATGACGATTTTTTATTCGATCATCTCTGCCGCAAGGGGCTTAAAGAGCGCCTTAAATTTATCGATCCGCAGAATCATGAAATTTATCGCGAGCGCCTGGAAAAGGAGCTTGCCATCATCAAAAACATGCATTTTTCGGGCTATATGGTCATCGTGCAGGATTTCATCAACTGGGCGAAGGATCACGACATCCCGGTTGGCCCCGGTCGCGGCTCTGCGGCGGGCAGCATCTGCGCGTATGCGCTTCGCATTACCGACCTCGATCCGATCCCGTATAATCTGCTTTTCGAGCGATTTTTAAATCCGTCGCGTATCTCGATGCCCGACATCGACGTGGATTTTTGCCAGGCGCGCAGAGGCGAGGTGATCGACTACGTCATAGATCAGTACGGCAAATTTAACGTCGCGCAGGTTGCGACCTTCGGTAAGCTGCTCGCGCGCGGCGTCATTCGCGACGTAGCTCGCGTCTGCGATATGCCGCTTTCGCAGGCCGATAAGATGGCGAAGCTGATCCCCGATAAGCTTGGCATCACGCTTACGCAGGCTTACGACGCCGAGCCGAAGCTGAAGGAATTTATCGACGCAGATCCGATCGCACAGCAGGTTTGGGAGTTTGCGCTGGGCCTTGAAGGGCTAAATCGCAACGCAGGTATGCACGCCGCGGGCGTAGTGATCTCAAACGAGCCGCTGTGGAACAAAGCGCCGCTATTTAAGCAGGATAAGGGCGAGGATGCGCGCCTAGTAACGCAATACACCAAAAACTATCTTGAGGACGTCGATCTGATAAAATTTGACTTCCTCGGTCTAAAAAACCTCGATGTGATCGATAACGCCATCAAGCTCGTCAAGCGCCGCTATAATCGCGACATAGTTTGGGAGGAGATCGATTTTAACGATCCGCAAACTTACAAAACGATTCAAAGCGGCAACACGCTGGGGATTTTTCAAATCGAGGGCGCGGGCATGCAGGATCTGGCGATGAACCTGCGCCCGGACCGCTTCGAGGATATCATCGCGATGATCTCGCTCTATCGCCCGGGGCCGATGGATCTAATCCCTGATTTTATCAGGATCAAACACGGCGAGCTAAAAGCTAGCTATATTTTTCCGCAGATAAAAGAAATTTTAGAGCCAACGTATGGCATCATCGTCTATCAAGAGCAGGTCATGCAGATCGTGCAGAAGGTGGGCGGCTTTAGCTTGGGCGATGCCGATCTGGTGCGCCGCGCGATGGGTAAAAAGGATGAGAAGAAGCTCGCTCACATGCGCGAGCAGTATCTAAGCGGCGCTAAAGAGCTGGGCTTTGACGTAGCCAAGGCGGATGAGTTATTTGATCTGATTATGAAATTTGCCTCCTACGGCTTTAACAAATCTCACGCCGCGGCGTATTCGATGATCACCTTTCAAACGGCCTATCTTAAGACCTACTATCCGGCGGAGTTTATGGCGGCGTTACTTACTTCGGAAGAGGGCAACACCGATAAAATTTCAAAGTATATCGACGAGGCTAGCCGCCTAGGTATCGGGCTTTTGCCGCCGTCGATCAATCAAAGCTTAAGAGGCTTTAGCGTCGTGGACGACGAAAATTCCAAATCGGGCACCTCGATCATCTACGGCCTCGGCGCGATCAAGGGCGTGGGCGGCGCCGCGATCGAGAATATCTTAGAGCTTCAAAGCGAGGCTAAATTTCAAAGTATCGATGATTTTGCTGCGCGCGTGGATAATTTCCGCGTCAATAAAAAGGTCATCGAGTCGCTGATCTACGCAGGCGCGATGGATTGCCTGGGCAAGAGTCGCCTGGCGATGATTCAGAATATGGAAAATATCCTAGACGTGATGAAAAAGATCACCGAGATTAAAAAGGACGCCGCAAGCTCGCTTTTTGGCGAGGATGAGGATATGACGAGCGGCATGAGCGTAAGCTTCGTCGATACCGACAAGGAATTTCCGCAGGGCGAAATTTTAAAATTTGAGCAGCAGACCGTGGGCGTGTATCTCTCGGGGCATCCGCTGGATGATTACAAAGAGGAGATGGAGGGCATCGACTATACGCTATCCTCGGCGTTTAGCGAGATCGAGGGCGATAGCGCCGAGGTGCTTAGCGTGGGGCGGATCGAGGATCTATCCACGCGCATGACGAAAACTGGCAAAAAAATGGGGATTTTAAATGTGCTTGATCTGCACGGCAGCTTCGAGCTTGCGGTGTTTGATAACGCGCTAAAGGCGATCGAAAGCTTAAGCCCGCAGGAGCGGGAGCGCCCGTACGCCTTTATGATCAAAATTTCAAAAAGCGCGGTCGGCGGCGCGGCGTATCAGCTGTCGTTTCTTTCGATGATGAGCCTGCAAAACGCCCGTGATGCGAGCTTTCGTCCGCGTGCGGGGGTATTTCTGAGCGAGAATCCGCTCAAAGCCTACGCCGCGCAGCTTGGTGCGATCGCGCATACTAAATCCAGCGAATTCGACGAGCTGGTGGGCGATGATGGCGCGAGCGTTAAAATTTTGTGCGTCGGCAAGATCGAAAACGTCCACATCCGCATGACTAAATCGGGCAAGCAGATGGCAAATCTTACGGTGCTTGATCTTGCGGGCAGCTTCGAGATGAGCGCGTTCGGTGATATTTGTGATGCGGTCACTGCGCTAACGGATGCGGAGCTGGAGCGCCCGATGGCGTTTTGGGCGCGGCTTAGCAAAAACACTAGCCCTTACGGCGGGAAATTTCAAATTTATCTGGATGAAATTTTAACTCTAGATGCCGCGCAAAATATCGACGGCTACGTGCCTAGTAAGATGCGAGGCTTCGGCGGTAGGGAGCGTGAAGGCTTTAGCGGCAATAATTTCGGCTCCAGCAGAAACTTTGGTGGGGAACGAGCTGGCAGCTTTGGCGGAGGAAATTTCGCGGAGCGAAGGGGCGGCTTTGGGGTGGAAGACCCTACCCTTAGGGCGCGCAAAGAGCGCGAGATACAGCGCAAAAACGCACAGGATTTCGAGTTTGAGCTAAGCTTAGGCGAGCTTAGTCGCGAGAAAATTTATAAAATTTACCATCTCGCCTTTTGCGACACGGCGCTGAAAAACACCAAGCGGCTGATTCTGCGGATCCGCAACGGCAGCGAGGTGCTAGTTTATCCGACCGAATACATCGTGAGCGATAATTTCACCGAAAAGGTGCGCGAAATCATCGCGGCGTAAGCGGGGTAGCGGCTCTATCGCCACGCTAGGTCGGTAAAATTTTATTCTTGCTTGTTGCGCCGCATACAAGCGGTATTTGAGTGCGCAGAAAGCCTAGGCTTTGGCGCGGTTGCGATAAAAGGCAAGCTGTTTGTTCCAAAATTTGTGGCGTGCAAAATTTACTGTGCGACGCATAAGAATTGTAATCACGCAGATCGTCCGTGATATCTAAATTTATTGCGTTCATCGCGGTGGAATTTTATCTGCCACAAATTTACATACACATAGACCGTTTCCTGCTTTATTGCGTCGGTAAGGCTTAGTAGCATGCCGTTTGAGTTACCGCAATAACAGCTCGCCATACCTCGACAGAGTTGAATTATATTGTCGCGCTAGCCTACGTTCGGTACAATAAATGGCGCGGACACTTTTAAATTTCTAGCTAAATTTTTGCGAAGTTTTACTATGGCGAATCTCCACGCAGCTTTAAAATTTTAAACTTTAGCGGATTTGAAATTTTTAGGTATAGCTTTATTACGTAAAATTTTATCGCGGTAAAATTTCGCCGAGCAAATTTAGTAAAGCACGCAAAAACAGACCCAAGACGCGCAGAAAAAATCCGAAACAAAGCTGGCGAGCAACGGTGTCCGAAAAAATCAAGCTAGCGCGGACTGGGCTCGAGCCTGAAACCTGCTTACAGCTCATCCTAAATCCAAAATTTATCAAAATTATTAAACGATTATATTTGAAATTTTTCGCGCTGTTATATATTGACCGTGCTAAGCGTGTTTGTCCTGCCTGAAAATATAAGCAAAACAAGTAGTTGCCTGTGCGGGCTTTGTAAGCCTTATGGAGCAGTTTTTCAAATGTCGCTGCGGCAGGGATTGATCCGTACGCGCGGCTTGCGAAGTTCTAAGTAGCTGAGATGTGG
>NZ_CALEDC010000247.1 GCF_937949835.1 uncultured Campylobacter sp. | reverse complement strand
AGCGCGAGCCGCCAAAATTTAACTACTTTATAAACCCAACCTGCGGTAAAATTTCAGCTAGCGCCGCGTCCTTTTTCTCGTTAAATTTGACCTTGTTCTGCTCAAAAAGATTATTTCCGTGCGCGTCTATGGAGACGATGAGCGGGCCAAACTCCTTCACGCGGCACTTCCACAGCGTCTCGGGCATCCCAAGCTCCGTCCAGTCGGCACTCTCGATCTCCTCGACCTGCGTCGCGGCGACCACTGCGCAGCCCGCGGGAAATACGCAGTGTATCGCGCCAAACTCCTTGCAGCCGCTCATCGTGCCCTCGCCCATGCCGCCTTTGCCCACTATCAGGCGCACGCCCGTTTTGGCGATAAATTCGCGCTCGAATTTCTCCATCCGCATGCTAGTCGTCGGCCCCACGGAGACCATCTCGAAGCCCTCTTTACCGCCATCGTCCGTTTTTCTGATGATCGGTCCCGCGTGCAGGATCGCGCCGCCTCTGATATCAAGCGGCAGCTCGCGACCCTCCTGCACGACGCGTCTGTGCGGCACGTCGCGGCAGGTGACGATGTGCCCGGTTAGATAGATCACGTCGCCGATCTTGATATCCGCTAGATCCTCGGGCGCGATCGGCGTGGTTAAAATTTTCTTACTCATAGCGCGAACTCCTTGTGCGATTTTACGGCAAAATTTAGCTCCGCGTCCCAGACGATGTGCCCTTTGCGGTGCGACCAGCAGCCCACGTTTACGGCGACGGCGATGACGCTTGGGTGGCGGGCGCAGTTTTGTATATGCACGCCCATGACCGAGCTTGCGCCGCTCATGCCTTGCGGGCCTAGGCCGATTTTATTGATGCCCTCTTCGAGCAGCTTTTCGGTTAGCGCGGCGCGCTCGTTTGGATTATGCGAGCCAAGAGGCCTCATCAGCGCTTTTTTGGATAGCAAGGATGCCACGTCGATCGAGGTGCCCACGCCTACGCCCACTAGCAGCGGCGGACAGGCGTTTATGCCGTAGCTGGTCATTATGTCCATGACGAATTTCACGACGCCCTCGTAGCCCATACCGGGCATCAGCACGGTCGCTTTGCCGGGCAGGCTACAGCCGCCACCCGCCATATAGGTGTGTATCTCGCACTCGCTGCTTTGCGGCACGATCTCCCAAAATACGCTAGGCGTGCCCTTGCCGACGTTTTTGCCGGTGTTGTACTCGTCAAATGTCTCGACGCTATTGTGGCGCAGCGGAGCCTCGCGCGTCGCCCG
>NZ_CALEDC010000246.1 GCF_937949835.1 uncultured Campylobacter sp. | reverse complement strand
TACAAGCGCGCGCGAAGCGAAATTTAAAGATGCGATCTTTGTGGCAAATGAGCTTTTCGACGCCTTTAAATGCGAGGCGGTGGACGGCGAAAATATGCTTTTTATAAAGAGTGGTGCGGCAAAATTTGCTCCCATAAAAGAACGCGGAATTTTGACCCTCGCGCGCAGATTCGGCATCTCGAGCGGCGAAATCCCGATCGGATACTTTCGCTTCGCGCGCGAAATTTGCGCCAGCGCGCAGAGGTTTTATTTCATAGCCTTTGATTACGGACAGATGGGCTCTAGCGGCGATTTTAGCCTGCGAATTTACCGAAATCACGAAGTTTTTAGCTTCTTTGAGGTGCAAAACTTGAGCGATTTTTACGGCAAAAGCGATCTTACCTACGACGTAAATTTTGAAATTTTACGCGCGGCGTTTGAGGACGCGGGCGCCGTGACGGCGGATTTTAAAAGACAGATCGCGGCTTTGATGGACTTCGGCGCGGTCCAGCTTTTAGAGCTTTTTATGCAAAAAAGCGGCGAGAAGGGCTACCTGAACGCGCTTTTGCAGTTCAATCACCTGCGCGCGGAGTTTGGCGAGAAGTTTAAGATGATAAAATTTAAAAAGGGGCTTTGATGAAAGCTTTTATCGATTGCGACTGCGAAATTTTACAAAAGACGCTGGAGCTGTTTTTGAAGGACTGCGCTGCAAGTGCGCAGGATTGCGACTTTGTGATAAGCGATGAGCCGCAAAGCTCGGCAAAACCGCTATTTTTAATCGGCGAGGACGGAGATTTGACGCTCCCATTTTCAAAGAATACTCTGCTATCCAGGCTGGCGGATTTTCAAGGCGAGCTAAAGCGGGATTTTAGTGAATATGACACGGCGGAGGCCGAAATTTGCGCGCTATTTGATGAGTTTAAGGCAAGAATCATCGAAATTTTAAGAAGGCAAAATGGCTAAATTTTCCAAACCTGACGGCACGCTCTTTACGCAAATTTCAAGCGGCATTTATAGGGGCAAAAAGCTTTCTCTGCCCGCGCTTTCGAGCACGCGCAGCACGAAAAGCATCGTAAAAGGCTCGTTTTTCGATACGTGGCGAGCGGAGTTGCGCGGCGCGGCGTTTATCGAGTGCTTCGGCGGCAGCGGTGCGATGGCGCTTGAAGCGCTAAGTAACGGCGCGAAAAACGTTTATGCGATCGAAAAGGACGCCGCCGCGCATAAGATAATGCGGAAAAATTTCGAGCTTTTCGGGCTCGGCGCAAATGCGATTTTGGGCGATTGCTTCGAGCGACTACCCGAAATTTTTCACGAGCTGCAAGCGGGCACGAACGGACGCTCGGGCGCAAATTCGTTAAATTTAAGCGGCAAAAATTTAGACAAAAACCACGCTCTCGACGCCGCCTGCTGCGAAAATTTAAGTATCGAAAAAGAGGGCTGCCGCAAAAGCTTTAGCGGCGTAGAGCAGGGCGAGAACGGATACTGCGCCGCGCAAAGCATCGAAGCGGAAGGCGACACGCAAAGCGGCGTGAAAGATTTAGCAAAATGCGGTACGCGAAGCGATATATCGGGCAGCTCGCAAAATGGCGCACAGAGCGGCACAAATGCTGATTGCGCGGGCGTGGAGGGTTTTGACGGTTGTGCCCAGATTGGCGATTATGCGGGTGCTTCTAGTATAAAATATCGCGTGAATTCGCTAGCCACGGACGCCGCGAGCTTTAGCGAAAAGTTTGACGATAACTGCGCTTCTCAATACGACGCGAGCGGCACCGAGACCGCTAATTGCAACTTAAATTTAAGCTCAAAATGCAGCGAAAGCTCTAATTTTGGCATAAATCGCGGTGCGGGCTTAGACGTGAGCTGCGAAGAGAAAGAAATCTTAAATTTAGGCGAGAATTTTAACGCTAGCTACGGAGAAAATTTACATTCAAACGCAAATTTCATCTATGATTCAAGAAAAAATTCTACTGCGAATTCCATAGAAAATTCCGTCTTCGATCCTGCGCGCAGAGTGTTTGTCTATCTGGACCCGCCGTTTGCG
>NZ_CALEDC010000245.1 GCF_937949835.1 uncultured Campylobacter sp. | reverse complement strand
TTGATCCTTCTATTATTAGGCTCGTTTAATATGCCCGGTCTGAGCACCGATGAGTCCGCGGGAAGTTCGCCACCTACAGTTAAAATTCTCTCCATACAACTAGGATCGCTGCCACAAGTCGCCGATCTCATATACGCGCTATCCCATTGTGCCTTAGATACGCGCGACATCAAAGTTTTGGCGTTATATACGAGCTCCTCTTTGATCGCAAGGGCATTTAGCTCGGTCGTCTGCGCGACGATACGCGGGATCGCCATCGTCGTGATCGCCAAAATCACGATGGTAAAGATCAGCTCGATTAGAGTAAAACCTTTTTTCATCTTACATCCTTTCTTTAAAATTTTGAAATTACGGAAACGCAAACTTACTCTGCGTTATCGGCGCTAATTATACTATTGTTAAACTTAAATTTAGAATTTATCGCGTAAATTTTTTTGGTTTACAAAGATTTTTAAGCCCGAACGCACAAAAATTTTAAAGAAATTCCATTTTTAAATTTGGACGCAGAATTTAAGCTTGCATTTACTCAAAGACTATAAAATTACGAGCTAAATAAATTCCAAGGATTTTTTATGACAAATCTAAGTAAAATTCTATCCGCTCTCCTATTTATCGCGTTTATCGGCGGCTGCAGCGGCAAAGGCGACGGCGAGCTTTTTAATCTAAGCCCCGAGACGTGGTATTCTAAAATTTTAGAAGATATAAACAACGCCAGCATGGAGGATGCCGAGAAGCACTACACTAGCTTTTCTAGCGAGCATATCGCTTCGCCTCTGCTTGAGGAGATGACACTCATTATGGCGTGGGCTTTTGTGGAGGATGAAAACTACGAGAAAGCAAACAAATACCTAGACGAATATATCCGCCTCTACGGCACGACGCAAAAGATCGAATACGCGAGATTTCTAAAGATCAGAGCAAATTTCGACTCCTTTAGCCGCCCAAATCGCAACCAAAAGCTAATGCTAAACAGCATCGACGAAATTCGAAAATTTATAGCTGAATATCCGCAGAGCGAGTATCGTCCACTACTTGAGACGATGCTAACAAAGCTACGCCTTGCCGAGCATCAGCTAAATATCGACATAAAAGACCTTTACCAGCGCACCGACCGCGAGAGCTCGGCCAAAATTTACGAGCAGCGCATCGAAGAATCCCCGCTAAACGGCACCGACGTAATCAAACCGCGTTCGCCTTGGTATCGCGCGATTTTTGAGTAGGAGGAGCGATGCAACTGATGCAAAATACAACCTTCCCTAGCGATCTGCCTATCATCGTCGAGGACGAGCTATTTTTATATCCGTTTATGATAGCGCCCCTTTTCATCGGCGACGAGCATAACAAAAAAGCCCTCGATCTAGCCGCCAAAAACGAATCTATGATAATGGTCGTAAGCTCAAAGTCGGAATTTAGCGGCGATAGAAGCTTCGGCGGTATCTATAATGCAGGCGTCGTGGGCTCCGTGATGAGAACCGTGCCGCTTCCGGATGGACGGGTTAAAATTTTATTCCAAGGCGCACTAAAAGGCAAAATCGTAAAAGAAATTTCGCAAGATCCGCTGGTCGCTACCGTCGATATCATCCACGACGAGCGCGGCAACGACCAGAAATTAGACGCGCTGGTAAGCGTGCTGAAAGAAAAAACCAAGACGCTTAGCACGCTTACGCATTTTTTCCCGAACGATCTGCTAAAGACCATCGACGACGGCACCGACGCCGCGCGCGTCTGCGACCTGATTTTAAGCGCACTGCGCCTAAAAAAGCAGGTAGCCTACTCGTTTTTTACCGAGAGCAACTTGCAAAAGCGCCTTTTCAACCTCATCAACTACATCTCCGACGAGATCGAAGCGCAGAGGCTCGAAAAGGAGATCAAAAGCAAGGTTCATTCCAAGATCGATAAGACGAACAAAGAGTATTTTTTAAAAGAGCAGCTCAAGCAGATCCAAAAGGAGCTCGGCGGCGATGCCGATCGCGACATCGAGATCGAGGAATACCGCAAAAAGCTGGAAGCCAAAAAGCCATATTTGGGCGAGGATGCCTACAAAGAGATCAAAAAGCAGATCGATAAATTTGCCCGCCTCCATCCGGACAGCGCCGATGCGGGGCTCGTGCAGAGCTATCTGGACTGGGTTTTGGAGGTGCCTTTTGAAAAGACCGCCAAACACAAGATGTCCATCGAGGGCGTCACCGCTCAGCTGAATAAAGACCACCACTCCCTGCAAAAGCCCAAGGCGCGCATCGAGGAGTATTTCGCGCTAAAGCAGCTTTTGGAGCTTCGCGGCACAAGCGGCAAGAAGAGCAAAGAGGACGGCAAAAACGGCGGCGCGATTTTATGCTTCTACGGCCCTCCCGGCGTAGGCAAGACGAGCCTTGCAAACTCCATCGCGACCGCGCTTAAGCGCAAACTCATCCGTATCGCTTTAGGCGGGCTTGAGGACGTGAACGAGCTGCGCGGGCACCGCCGCACCTACATCGGCGCTATGCCCGGCCGCATCGTGCAAGGCCTCATCGAGGCAAATCAGATGAACCCCGTCATCGTGCTTGATGAGATCGATAAAATTTCAAGCTCATACAAGGGCGATCCGACGGCGGTTCTGCTTGAAATTTTAGACCCCGAGCAAAACTCGAGCTTTAGGGATTACTATCTAAATTTCAACATCGATCTTAGCAAGATCATCTTTATCGCCACGGCAAACGACGTATCTCTCATACCTGCGCCGCTGCGCGATAGGATGGAGTTTATCGAGCTTAGCTCATACACGCCGCAGGAGAAATTTCAGATCGCCAAAGACTATCTGATCCCCCAGGAGCTGCAGCGCCACGGCTTAAAATCAGCCGACGTAGCGATCAACCCGGCAGCCCTTTCCGAGATCATCGAAGAGTACACACGCGAAAGCGGCGTGCGAAACCTGCGCCGCCAGATCGCTGCGATCTTCCGCAAGGTCGCGGTTAAAATTTTAAAAGACAAAGAGTTTAAAAAAATCATCGTAACGACGAAAAATTTAAGCGAATTTCTAAATAAGAAGGTTTTCGAGATAGACGAGGTCGAAAAGTGCGATCAAATCGGCATCGTAAACGGGCTTGCGTGGACTGCGGTAGGCGGCGACGTGCTCAAGATCGAAGCGGTCAAGATCAAAGGTAAGGGCGCGATGACGATCACGGGCCAGCTCGGCGACGTGATGAAAGAATCCGCGCAGATCGCCTTTAGCGTCGTAAAGGTGCTGATCGACGAGGGCAAGCTCAAAGCGGGCCAAGACGCGAAGGCGGGCGCGACAAAAGCCTCACGCGCCGGCAAAAACTCCGCATTGCGCGCAAATGGTGGCGCGACATCTAAAAGCCCTGCGGCGACGGCACGAAATTTAGGCGCGGAAGAGAATTCCGAAAGCTCGGAGCAGATTTATAACAAATTCGACCTTCACATCCACGTGCCCGAGGGCGCGACGCCGAAGGACGGACCGAGCGCGGGCATCACGATGAGCACGGCGATCGCGTCGATTTTAAGCGAGCGCGAGGTGCGTGCCGATCTAGCGATGACGGGCGAGATCACGCTAAGCGGCAAGGTGCTACCGATCGGCGGGCTTAAGGAGAAGCTCATCGCCGCGCACAAAGCCAAAATCGCCGAAGTGCTGATCCCGCGCAAAAACTACGAGCGCGACCTAGCAGAGATCCCGGACGAGGTCAAAAACGATCTGAAAATAACGCCGGTAGAGCGGATCGAAGAGGTGCTGAAGCTGGCGCTGGTCTAAATTTAAAGCGCCATTTTAAATTTAGCCGCTTTAGCCCCGCGCTTCAGCGGAATTTTAAAATATTTATAGCGGCGTTTTTTATTGCGTAACTGGACATTGACGCGCTTGCGGCAAAATTTCTTGTAACGATGTGACGAACGTAAAATTTCGTAGAATTTCGCATACGCGCGATCGCGTAATGCTGTAAAATTGTAAGACAGTTTAAAATTTCAGCTTCACTTTTAGCGTAAAATTTTATAAAATTTACCTCGCAAAAGGAATAAAATGTTTGATTTTAAAAAAGAGTTTAGACAGCTTTACGCGCCAAAGCAGACGCCGCAAATTTTAACCGTCCCGCCTGCGAATTTCGTCTGCATCCGCGGCGAGGGCGACCCGAACGAATCAGGCGGAGCGTATCAGCACGCAATAGAGGTGCTCTACGCCGTGAGCTACGCGCTAAAAATGAGCTACAAAACCGAGTATAAAATCGATGGCTTTTTCGAGTACGTCGTG
>NZ_CALEDC010000244.1 GCF_937949835.1 uncultured Campylobacter sp. | reverse complement strand
AAATTCTAGCGCCAACTTTAGATTTCTACGAAATGCGGAATTTTAAAGTAGGTATTACGCCTGAAACAAGCAAAACGCAAGATTTGAAATTTACTAGAAAATGCTCGCTGCAAAGTAAAATTTAAGAGCCAGGCTGCAGGCGACGCAGCGTAAATTTTAATTTACTCTGTAGCGCAAAACGCATTCAGCAAGAGATATTTTTGGAAGCGGAAAGGGCGATAGAGAGCCGTAACGAATTATATTTGATTGCGCTAATACCGCATTGTTGGTACATGCAGTGATGTAGCCGATACGTAAAAATTATTTAGTGGTGTCAAGGCGGAGCGTGCGGTATAAATTTTAACTCGTTTTGGCGCGCTGTTTTAATATCTCTATCATGCGAGGCAAATTTAAGCGGTTAAACTTATTGAGATTAGAAAATTCTAAACACGGATTAAAGCTTAGCGGCGAAATTAGCCTTGCTAGCACTCTGCTGCATCTTAATTTCGCCGCAAGCAACTTTATTTATCTGCCTTTTCGGCTTTATATTGCGCTAGCAGGGTGCCTAGCTCATCTTTTATGCGAAGCTTTTCTTTCTTCATCGCATCGATCTCCAGATCGCTCATATGCACTCTGCCGGCTTGTGCGTCGGCGATCTTGTGATCCAGCTCGTCGTGTTTCTCGAAAAGCGAATCAAATCGCGCGTTTTTGCCTTTTAACTCAGTGATTAAATCTCTGTATTCATGAAACATGCCTACTCCTTTGAAAAATTTATTCAAGTATATCAATAAAGCGCTTAAAACCTAATTTCAGCTATCAAATTTAGACTGAATTTCACGCATGAGATTCCAAATTTTAAGAGGTAAAATTTTAGTATTTAAAAATTTAAAACAGGCAAATTTAAATGATAAAATTTTAAGAGCAGAGCTTTAAAGCCCTGCTGCTATTCGCTATTTTCGAGACGAGATTTTTATTATGAAAGAGTAAGCTGTGAATCTTTATGATCTATAATCCGCGTTGATTTTTACGTAGTCGTAGCTAAGATCGCAGCCGTATGCGCTAAACTCGCCATCTCCGAGCCCTAAATCGCACCAGATCGTAAAGCTTTTTTGCTGCATTACGGCGTGAGCCGCGGCCTCGCGCGCGGCGTCCAGCTCGCGATTTTGCGCGTCATAAAGCAGCACGTCGTCGTATTTGATACGCAGCTTTTCTTCGTCGCATTCGATGCCGCAGGCGCCTATGGTCGAGGCTATGCGACCCCAATTCGGGTCTTCGCCGAAGATCGCCGTTTTAACAAGCGGCGAATTGCTTAGCGCCTTTGCCGCCGTGCGAGCGTCTTCGGCATTTGCGGCACCGCTTACCCTAAATCGCACCAGCTTGGTTGCGCCTTCGCCGTCTTTTACCAGCATTAGCGCGAGTTCGTGCGTAAGGGCGTTTAGTGCGGAGGCGAAGGCATCCTTTTCGTAAGCGCATTTAGCGCTGCTGCAGAGCATAATCGTATCGTTGGTGGAGGTGTCGCCGTCGACGCTTACGGTGTTGAAACTCTGCTCCGCCGACTTTTTTAGCAGCTCGTCCATATCCGCGCGCGGGATTTTTGCGTCGGTTAGGACGAAGCAGAGCATGGTCGCAAGCGCAGGATTGATCATACCCGCGCCCTTGCAAACGGCTGCGATGTGAAATTTCTCGCCGTTTTCTAAAGAAATTTCATATGCAAGCTCCTTTTTTATCGTATCTGTCGTCATAATGGCCGTGGCTAGGGCGTCTGAGTTTCGCGCCGAGAGGTTAAAATTTTGCGCGGCGGCGATAATTTTTTCCTTTTTGAGGCGGTAGCCGATGACGCCGGTGGAGCTCATAACGGGGTTCATCAGAGCGGTCTTTTTGCCAAGCTCGCTAAAAATTTCATCGATATCGGCGATGCCTTGCTCCCCGGTCATCGAGTTTGCGTTTTTAGAATTTACGAGGATAAAATTTGTTTTAAGCTCTCCGCCCGCGCCTTCTTGCGCCCTTTTGAAATGCCTAATCGGCGCGGCTTGAAATTTATTGCTCGTAAAGATCGCGCTTACGGCAAAGGGCTCATCTGCGCGGATAAATCCCAGATCGTTACCCTCTTTTTTAAAGCCCGAATTTACGCCGTCAAAATAAAAGCCCTCGACATTTTGCAAGCCACCCTCGAGCTTAGCGATTTTAAACATATCTCATCTCCTGTGGCTTGTATTTGCTGCGGATGAGTTTTTTAGTGTTGCGGATGCCCTCTGCCGTGCCGATGACTAAAAATTTCACTCCCGTACCGATAAGATAGTCGCCATCCGGCATCGGAATGAAGCGGCTGTTGGGCTCTTTGATTCCCACGACGTCGGCGTTTGTAAAATCACGCAAGCGAGTTTCTTTTAGGCGCTTAAAGCGGATCCACGAAAAATCGGGCACCGTGATCTCTTCGATATCAATGAGAGAGTCTTTTTTATACAAAAATCGCTCCAAAATGTTTTCCATATCGGGGCGCACGCTGATCGCAGAGAGCCTTTGTGCCGCGAGTTTGGATGGTGAGACGATAGAATTTGCGCCGAGTTTTTTTAGCCTCTGCGTGTCGCTGTCATCATCGCTATTTGCCATGATGAAGTAGGGGGTGATGCGACCAAGCTCCTTTTCGTATAGGCGCACTAGCGAGATTATTGCGATATTATCGGCTAAATTTGGACTTAGCGTGATGACAGATTTCGCAGATGACAGATGCGCTTTTAGCATCGTGGTTTCCACGTGCGGCTCGCCTACGATGAAATATGGATAGCGGTTTTCTTCGGCGATTTTGGCTAGAGCGGGATCGGGGTCGATCACGACAAAAGGCAGATGATTTTCGCGAAACTGCTTGGCAAGCTCGGCGCAGTAGATGTTGTTGTAACAGATAATGTAGTGGTTTTTGAGTCTTGCGATGTTATTGATCATTCGTTGCTCCCTAAGTAAATTTTGAAGTTTGCCGTTTTTTATGACCTCGACGACGACGCCCAGGCAAAACGAAAAGGTTCCAAAGCCCATGAGGATGAATAAGACGGTAAAAATTCTGCCCGCGGGCGATATCGGCGCTACTTCGGTAAAACCTACCGTCGTGAAGGTCATACCCGCCTGATAAAAGGCGTCCACGAGCGAAAAGCCCGCTATAAAAACATAGCCTAGCGTGCCGATTAGCATCATCAGCACGATGGTTATCAGCGGTAAGCGAAAAGGGCGTAGCTGGTCGTAAATTTCTGTGTAGAGGTTGATGTCCGGCTTAGTCGAGCCGGACCAGTCGAGGAATCGCTTGATCTTGTCCAAAACAGACATAAATTCCTCTTTAAGAGGTTATTTTGATTGTTTTTTCATAGTTCGTAGAGTTGAGGCGGCTACTTTGATTCGTCTGGTTGAGCCGTCTTCTAGCTGAACGCGGATGGTGCGTAGATTGACCTGGAATTTCTTTTTGGTCCTGTTATTTGCGTGGCTGACGTTGTTTCCTACCATCGCACCTTTGCCGGTGATTGCGCATCTTCTTGCCATAATAAATCCTTGATGATTAAAATAAATGGCGATTATAGCGAAAAAATTTCAAATTATGCTTAAAATCCGCTGCGGTTTAAATTTAGCGAAATTTATGACAAAACTAAGTAAAATTCCGCATCTTGAAATTTTAAAGGAATTTTATGTATGTAGCACCCAGTATTTTATCGGCGGATTTTGGAAAGCTTGCGGAGGAAATCCGCGCAGTCTGCGAAGCGGGCGCCGATCTCATTCACGTGGATGTGATGGACGGGCATTTCGTACCCAATCTCACGATCGG
>NZ_CALEDC010000243.1 GCF_937949835.1 uncultured Campylobacter sp. | reverse complement strand
TTCGCTCATATACTCATCCAGATCGCTTTCGTTTTTGAGCAGATCGTAGGCGTATTTGATCGCGCCCTCGAATTTACGCACGAGCTTATGTTTTTTCCAGTAAAAATCGATCTCTTTGACGCTGCCGTAAAGGATCAGCTTTTTTTGCTCCTCGTTTAAGTTTGCATACGGAATTTTGACGTTTATGCCGTTTGCTTCGCAAAATCCGAGCAGAAATTTATAATAATAGCTCTTGTTAAAGCCCGACATCACCTTGATCGCGCCGCCCTCGATCGAGGCGTTTTCGTTGATGATCTTGCCCAGATCGAGGCTAAATTTTATCCCCAACCCGTCGCAGCTCTCGCACGCGCCCTTTGGGGAGTTGAAGCTAAACGCGAGCGGCTCGAGCGGCTTGAATGAAATTTTACAATCAAAGCACGCCATATGCTCGCTGTAATGGATCAGGCTCTGCGCGAGCCCCAGCTCGGCGGCGTTTGCGATTTCCACCTCAAGCTCGCCGAAGCTGAGCTTGAGCGCCTTTTCGACGTCGCTTGCGATACGGATGGAATTTTCCTCGTCGATGATCGTGCGGTCGATGATAACCTTGATCGAGTGCTTTTTCGTCTTGCTCAGCTCGATCTCCTCGTCCAGCCGCACCAGCACGCCGTCGATCTGAGCGCGCACGTAGCCCTGCTCGCGTAGGCTTTGCAACATATCGGCGAAGCTGCCCTTTTTCTCGCGCACCAAGGGCGCGCCTAAGATCACCTTTGCGCCGCGCGGCAGCTTCATAATCTCGGCGATGATGTCGCTGGAGCTCATCTTTGAGATCGGCTTACCGCATTTGTGGCAGTGCTGCACCCCCACGCGCGCATAAAGCAGTCTCAGATAGTCGTAAATTTCGGTGATCGTGCCCACCGTCGAGCGCGGGTTTTTCGACGTCGTTTTTTGATCGATCGCGATCGCGGGCGTCAGACCGTCGATCTTATCGACGTCAGGCTTGCCTACGCGGTCTAAAAACTGCCTCGCGTAGCTGCTTAGGCTCTCGACATATCTGCGCTGCCCCTCGGCATATAGCGTATCAAACGCCAGCGTGCTCTTGCCGCTGCCGCTAAGACCGGTAAAAACGACGAGTTTGTCCTTTGGAATTTGCAAATTTATATTTTTCAGATTGTGCTCGCGCGCGCCCGTGATGGTGATGAGATCGTTCATTTTCGCCCTTTTGTGCCAAATTAATCTTACATTATAGCTCAAATTGTTAAAATTGCGCTTTTGGAAGGGGCGGCGATGATACTAATCTGCACGGCTTTGCGCTGCGAAGCCCAAGCGATAATCGAGAGTTTTAAACTTACTCGTAGCGGCGATCTGTTCGCAGGCGAGCAGATGCTTCTATACATATGCGGCGTGAGGTTCGGGGCTAAATTTAAAGCGGGCGCTGCAGGCGGCATAGAAATAGAATTTAAGAGCGAACCCGGCGCAAAATTTGTTCGCCGTGCCGATACAGACGCGGAATTCGGGCGCGAGCTCCGCAAGGATCGACGCGGCGCAGACGCAAAATTTAAGCATTTTTCGGACGCGGGCGCACTCTGCGGCAGCGACGCAGAAGCTGACTCCACGCAAAATGCGACTGAAAATTTTAAAATTTTAAATTTTAACTCCGCGCAAAATTCAGAGCGCTTCGGTGAAATTTTACTTTCGCGGCGCGTGGACTTTGCGCTAAACATAGGCGTCTGCGGCTGCGCGGATAAAGGCGTGCAAATCGGCGAGGCGTTTTACTTTGGCGGCATGGCGGCGCAGGAATTTTGCGGCGAGGACGGATCGAAATTTTATCGCTCGCATGTTGGGAGGCACAGCGAGCAAGCTCTAAAATTTGCTCTATTAGCGCCGAAATTTTACGCGCTTGATTGTTTATGACGGCGAAACTCTCCCCCGCCTCGCTCGCGTCTTGCTCGTAGGCTAGGGCGTAGTCGCTTTGAGCCAGTATGACGGCAACGGGCGTACGCAGCTCATGCGAAAGGTCGGCGCTTAGCTGCCGCTCGCGCTCAAACGCGCTTTGCAGCGATGCTAGCATTTCATTAAACGTAGCTGCGAGCGCGCTTAGCTCATCCTTGCCTCGCGGTAGTTCTATTCGCCGCGTAAAATCGCCGCTAGCTCCGATCTCGCTAGCTGTACGCGACATAGTGCGCACGGGCTTAAACGCTCTTTTTATGATCGCGTAGCCGCCGTAGATGATGAGCACCACAAATATCGGCGATAGGATAAGAGCGATTAGCATCACGCGTTTCATCGCAAGCTCAAACTCGCTAACTGCGATGACGCCGCGTATCCATGCGTTGCGCCCTTTGATCTGCGCGTCGTAATAGAAAAACTCATCGTCGTCAAGCTCCACCTCGCGCGCGCCTTGAGGCGAGAGCGGCAGCGCAGGCTCGAAGCCTTTAGGTACAAACCCCGCGATCACGCCGCCTTGTCCGTCATGTTCGTAGAAAAATACACCGTCATCAAAGCTTCTTAGCTTGTCCTCGCGCGCGGCTTTTTGCACTAAGCGGGCAAGCTTTTTTTGGCTGACGGAGCTTCCTGATACTTCGTCTAAAATATAGCCGCAAATGCCGATAATAGTGCCTGCAAGCGCCAAAATAAATACGCTGTAATAAAGCGTCACGCGTAGGCTGATAGGTAGCGCGCGCGAGATAAAATTCTCCTTAGCGGTTGTAAATACTCTAGATAAGGCTTGAGCAAAATTTTGTATTGTGATTTTAGACGCGAAATTTTGTCCTTGACTTTGCGCGAGGACGCTATTAGAATTTTGCGCTAGATCGGGTGTTGCGCCTGTAGCAGAAAAATTTGGCGCGGAATTTGATGCCGGATTTTGCGTGGAATTCCGTTTAAAATTTGACGCCTGGCTTTGAGTAGAATTTAGAGCCTGGTTTAACTCGATATTTTGCATGGGATTTTTCTTGCGGCTTTTCTTTAAACACGCAAAATTATGCGTAAAATTCTGTTTAAAATTTCGCACGAATTTTAATACGAAAAGCACCACAGCAGCAAAGATCTGCTTCGCAATCGCCGAAATTTTAATCCAAATCTCGCTATTTTGCCACGACATAGCCAAGCCCTCGCTTCGTTTCTATTATATCGCCGTGCTCGCCTAGCTTTTTGCGGATATTTTTGATTAAAACATCGATAACATTTGAGCTTGTTTCGTCGCTAAAATCCCAAATGCTTTCACCGATTTGTTCTCGGCTTAAAATCGCACCGCGATTTAGCATCAAAAGCTCTAAAATTCTATATTCCTTACCCGTTAGCTCCACTACCTCGCTCGCGCAGACGACCGATTTTTTGCTTAGATTTAGGCGCACTTGCCTTATGATAATTTCGTTATCAGCAGTAGCGTTTTTACGCCTGATAATTGCGCGAAGCCGCGCCAAAAGCTCACGAAAATCAAAGGGCTTAACCATATAATCGTCTGCGCCCAGATCAAGTCCTGCGACGATATCTTCTTTAGCATCCCGCGCAGTTAAAAATAAAACAGGCGTTCCCAGTCCGCGCGCCCGCGCCGCCTTCAAAAACTCAAAGCCGTCCATCACAGGCATCATCGCATCAAGCACGATAGCGTCATATTTTGCGACATCCAAAAACTCTAGCGCTTCCTTGCCGCAAAAGGCGTAATCTACGCTGTAGTCGTCCTTTCTCAGACATTTTGCGATGATTTGATTTAGATCTTTTTCATCCTCGACAAGTAAAATTTTCAAAGTGCTCCTTTAAAATTTTGCTAATTCTAATCCGCCATTTTAGCTAAAAACGCATAAAT
>NZ_CALEDC010000242.1 GCF_937949835.1 uncultured Campylobacter sp. | reverse complement strand
TCTGCGGCGCGATGGAATTCTACGCGACAAAATTCCGCGACTTCGAATTTCGTGCGGCAAGATGGGCTAATCGCGAGCTTGATTTTAAAATTTTCGCTAAATTCTGCCGCGCCTATCGGCGGCAAATTTAATACGGTTAGATTTACGAGCGCAGTCCGCACCGCGCACTAAACAAACATGTTTAAATTTAAGATCATAAAAATTTAAAAATCGCCGAATGTCAAATTTGTAAGCTGCAAATTTAAATATAGAGCTCAAATACTATCGCGCGCAGATACAAGCTATTGTGATCTTTAGCAAAATTTTGCCTCTTTAAATTTACGCGCAGTTTTTGCCGTGTATAAATTTTAATGCAATTTTGGAAGTATTTCTTAGACGTATTTGCTAGGCGAATTTAAGCACAAATCCAGCGCAGTGCAACTTTGCTTGCGTAAAATTTTAACGCGAGCAAAGCCGATTAAATTTGACCTCGAAATTTTAACGAGGCTTTAGCGCACAAGTCTCGTTTTGTTCTAGCGATACAAATTTCAGCTAAAATCCGCTGCTCGCAAAAATCGAAATTTATTAAATTCGCGTTTGATCTAAAATTTACAAAATTTTAAAGCTAGCGCAGACCAAATTTCAATGCGTCTAAAAATAAATTTTAAACATTAAATCTAAAGTGCATCACGTCGCCGTCTTGCACGACGTAGTCCTTGCCCTCAAGGCGCATCTTGCCCGCTTCTTTTGCCCTACTCTCGCCGCCGCACGCGATAAAATCATCAAATCCGATCACCTCGGCGCGGATGAAGCCGCGCTCAAAGTCGTTGTGGATCACGCTCGCGGCCTTCGGAGCCTTCCAGCCCTTCGTGATCGTCCACGCGCGCACCTCCATCTCGCCCGCGGTAAAGTAGCTGATGAGGCTGAGCTTCGCAAAGGAGCGCTTGATGATGAGCTCCAGCCCGCTTTGCTGCGCGCCCAGGCTTTGTAGCATCTCGTGCGTCTCCTCGTCGCTTAGCCCTATGAGCTCCTCTTCGATCTTGGCACAGAGCTTGATCACCTCGGCGCCGCGGGCGTTTGCGTATTCTCTTACGCGCGCGACATATTCGTTATCCTGCGCGATGCCGTCTTCGTCCACATTTGCGCCGTAGATTACATCTTTGGCGCTAAGCAGGCGCAGCTCGCGATTTAAAGCGATGTAGCTTTCGTCCTCCTTGAGCGCAAAATTTGAAGCGGGCTTGCCGTCGTTTAGATGCGCTAAAAGCTCGTTTGCCACGGCTAGCGCCTCTTTAGCGCCCTTTTGATTTGCTTTGGCTTCCTTGCCGAGGCGCTCGATCTTGCGGCCAAGCTGCTCTATGTCCGCTAAAATAAGCTCGGTTTCGATGATCTCGATGTCGCGGATAGGATCGACGCAGCCTTCGACGTGGGTTATGTCGCCGCTTTCGAAGCAGCGCACGATATGAAGGATGATCTCGCACTCGCGGATATTTGAAAGAAATTTATTCCCCAGACCCTCGCCTTTGCTCGCTCCGCGCACGAGGCCCGCGATATCGACGAACTCGATGGTCGAATGCACGATGCGACCGGGCTTAACGATCTGTGCTAGCTTACCGAGCCTGGCATCGGGCACGGGCACGACCGCTTTATTAGGCTCGATCGTGCAGAATGGATAATTCTGCGCCTGCGCGTTTTGCGCGCCGCTAAGTGCGTTAAAGGTGGTGGATTTACCGACGTTCGGAAGCCCTACAATCCCTACTGAAAGCCCCATCTACGCGTCCTTTAGCTCTTTAGCTAGAGCCTGCAAGAAATATAAGTTTGCTCTCACGCCCGCACCAGTCGCGCCCGCTGCGTAATAGCCCCACGCCTTTTCGAGATACGCAGGCCCTGCGATGTCTAGGTGCAACCACTTGCCTTTATACTCGTCTTTTATAAATTTATCCAAAAATAGTCCCGCGGTTATCGCGCCGCCGTATCTACTGGAAGCGCAGTTAGAGACGTCCGCGATACTGCTTTTGATTAGCTCGCGCAGATAATCGTTAAATTCCAAAATACTAAATAGCTCGCCGCTTGATCCGCTAAGATCTTTAAATTTACGCTTTAGCTCCTCGCTGTTTCCCATAATGCCGCTAGTGTATTCGCCCAGGCCCACGACGCAAGCGCCAGTAAGCGTCGCCATATCGATTAGCAGATCGGGGGCAAGATCCTGCGCGTAGCTTAGGCAGTCGGCAAGCACGAGCCGCCCCTCCGCGTCGGTGTTTCGCACCTCTATGCTTACGCCGCTGCGGCTAAGCAGCACGTCGTCGGGTTTATACGAATCGCCGCCGATCATATTTTCGGTAGCGCCGATAACCGCGTGTATCTCAAACGGCAGCTCAAGCTCGGCAGCGCCCTTGATGATGCCCATCGCAGCAAGCGCGCCGCTTTTGTCGCTTTTCATCGTAAGCATATAATCGCTCGGCTTCAGACTTAGCCCGCCGCTGTCGTAAGTAAGCCCTTTGCCCACGAAAACGACGCGCTTTAGGCAGCGCTGCGGCTTATAGATCAGATGGATTAGGCGCGGCGGATGAGCGCTGGAGCGATTGACCGCCAAAAACGCATTCATATTCTGCTCGCGCAAAAAGTCCTCGTCGTAAATTTTAACGCTCACGTCGTCGTAGTTCGAGGCTAGAATTTCAGCCTCGCTCGCCATCTTTTCGGGCGTGTAAATTTCAGGTATCTCATTGACGCCGTCGCGCGCAAAATTTGCGGCGTTTGCCATCACGATGCCCTGTTGCACGCCATAGTTCATCTTTTGCACGTCGGGGCTACTGCCGCCGTACTCCTGCGTCGAGATTAAAATTTCATTCAAGCTGGAGCTTTTTTTATCGCTTTTATATTTGTTAAACTCATAGCCGCCCAAAAGCACGCCTTCAACCATCGCCATCGTGCTTCTGCGGTCGCAGCCGCATTTGTAAAAGGCGATTTTAAAATTTTTGATCGCGTAGCCCTTAAGCGCGTTGTATGCGCTCGCAAGCGCCACTCGCAGCCTATCAAAACTAAGCTCTTTGATCCCCACGTACAGCCGCCCGCTCTCGGCAAGCAGCAGATTGCCCTCGCCTTTATAGTTAAAGAGCGCAAACTTATCCGCGTCTTTAATAAATTCGTGATTTAAATTTTTATCTACGACTAGAATAACTTCAAAATCCGCCTCTATCTCGTTAATTTTACGATCTAGCAGTTTTACTTTCATCTCGTTCCTTTCGTGAGTTCATAAAGTGATTTTCCATACGTTTAAATAACCTAAAAAATAGATATAAAATTCCGCCTATGATAGGTATCGCAAAATACCAGTGTTGCTCGATTAGCCGCAGCCCGCTCCAGATCTCCTCACCGAAATACCACGCCAAAACCATCGTTACACCCGACCAGCACCAAGCGCTAAAAAGATTGATAATCGCAAATTTCTTTGCGCTGTAGCGAGTGATGCCGATACTCATCGGGATGATGACGCGAAAGCCATACATATAGCGCTGCATTAAAATTATCGGCCAGCCGTAGCGTTGCAAAAGCAGGTGCGCAATCGCAAATTTTCGGCGCTGCGCCGCGAGCTTTTTACTGATATATTTTTTGTTGTAGCGACCGATATAAAAATAAAACTGATCGCCGCAAAATGCCCCAAGCCCCGCGACAAAGATACCTAGTGGCAAATTTATATGTCCCTCGTGCGCCATTATGCCGCCTAAAATCAGCGCGATTTCGCCTTCTAAAATACACCAAACAAAAAGCACGATATAGGCGTATTGGTGGTATTCTTGCAGTAAATTTTTAAGTAGCTCTTCCAAAATCACGCCTCTAAAACGCAATAAACGTTTGTGCGACGCGAAAACTCGCCTAGATCGTTTAACTCACGTAAATTTAGCAAAAAGCAGGCTTCAACGCACTTAGCCTGCGTCTGCGCGATGAGATCTAATGCCGCTCGTGCGGTGCCTCCGGTGGCGATAAGATCGTCGATTAGCAGTACCTTGGCATCCTGCACGCCGGAGAACGCATCCACGTGCATCTCGACCTGATCGAAGCCGTATTCAAGGCTGTATTTTTGCGAAATCGTGATATAAGGAAGCTTCTTTGGCTTTCTAATTGGCACAAAAGCAACCCTCAACCTCGCAGCAAGTGCCGCTGCAAAAATAAATCCGCGACTTTCTATGCCTACTATATAATCAAGTCCATAATCGGCGTAGCGCTCGGCTAGATGATCAAGCAGGAAATTAAACGCCTCGCGATCGCCTACGAGCGTCGTGATATCGTAAAACAAAATACCGGGCTTTGGGAAGTCGCGCACGGTGCGGATCGAGCGAAATAAATAGCTTTTTTGCTCGCTGCTTAGACTTTTCATAGCTTACCTCTTTTCAATCTTGCGTTTTGGATTTTTAAGCTGCAGTTTTCGCTCTCCTCGTTTTGCAGAGCCTCGATGCCGAAGCGAAGGGCAGTTTTGAGCTTTTCGTTATCGCTTTTAAGCTTTGAAATTCTTTCTTCGCTCTTGCGAAGTAAGGCGTAAATTTTAGAATTTTTTCGGATCGATAGAATAAGTAGTGCTGCAAAAAATAGCGCTAAAACGCCTAATGCTACGCTCATTGCTCGCCTCCTTTATTTGAATTTGCAAAGCGGCGCATAGTAGCGGAGGTTGCGCTAAAATAGGCAGAATTTAAGCTTTTAAAATCTATGCTAGAAAGATTTGTACCCTTTAAATTTACGCTCGTAATAGCAAAATTCGCATTTTTTAAACCCGCACTAGCGCAATTTATATTTTCTAGCTTAACGCTCATGCAAACGGAATTTGTAGCCTTGAAATTTATAATTGCTGGGTTCAAACCGACAAAATCTTTGCGGCTAGCTTTTTGAGCAAAATTTTTCTCGCAAACGCTCGCGCGCGTAGAATTTGCTCTAGTGAAATTTTTATCTAGCGGATTTTTCCCATCAAAGATTATCTTTGCATGCGCAAAATTTAAATTTATATGATGTGCACCACCAAAGCTTATCAAGGAATTCTCGCCGGTAAATAAGGAATTTTTATCGTTAAAGCTCCGTGCAAAATTTGACGCGGAATCCGTGTAGATAGGATTTTTGCTAGAAGGATTTTTACCAGCGAAGCTTGATTTGAAATTTCGCCCATTTAAATTAG
>NZ_CALEDC010000241.1 GCF_937949835.1 uncultured Campylobacter sp. | reverse complement strand
GCTGCTGCATCTCAAGCTTTGACTCAATGCTGCGCTCCGCGCGGAACTTTAAGATCCGCAAAGCGCTCAAAGCCGCTATCTTGCGCACTAAGCTCAGCAAATAGAGCGAGGAATTCCGCTCGCGGCATCTCTTTAGCACCCATAAATTTCAGATGCTCGTTCATAATCTGGCAGTCGATTAGAAAGCCGAAATTTGCAAGCACCTCACAAAGCCTAATCAGCGCGACTTTCGAAGCGTTGCTCTTTAGGCTCAGCATACTCTCGCCGCAAAACACCCGCCCAAAAATTAGCCCGTATAGCCCACCCACAAGCTCGCCGTCCTCGTACGCCTCGACGCTGTGAGCGTAGCCGTCTGCTGCCAAACGCGAGTAAGCCTGCACGATCTGCTCGCTGATCCACGTGCCGTCGCTCTCTTTTTTTCGCACGTCTTTGCAGCGCTCGATGAAGCCCTTAAAATTCGCGTCAAATTTCACTTCATATCGCTTAAGATAGGGCTTGATGGACTTTTGCACGCGCACTTCGCGCGGATCAAGCACTGCGCGCGGATCGGGCGACCACCATAAAATCGGCTCATCCTCGTTAAACCACGGAAATATCCCTGCGCTATAAGCGCTAAGCAAGCAGTCCTCGCTCAGATCGCCGCCACTTGCAAGCGGCGCAAAATCGGGCGCATCCATAGGATCTGGAAAATCGTAAAACCGAGCCATTATTTAACGACACTGCTTTGAGCTAGTGCGGGTTGCTTTTTTTCTATCTGCGGCAAAGGCGTAGAAGTAAAGCTAAAGCTTAGCTCGCCATCTTTTACGCTCACGCTAACTAAGCCGCCCTCTTGCAGCGCGCCAAAAAGCAGCTCGCCGCTTATATGATCGCTGATCTGAGAGCTGATCTCGCGCTTTAAATTTCGCGCGCCAAACTCGTCCGAATAGCCGCGCGAGATAATCAAATCTTTTGCTTCCTTGTTTAGGCTAATCTTTACGTTTTTTAGCTGCGACTCCAGCTCACCGATAGTTTTATCCACGATCTTTTCTAAAATTTCGCCGCTTAAGCGGTTGAAATTTATGATTTTATCGATACGATTGCGAAATTCTGGCGCAAAAAAGCTTTTTATGGCACTATCTACTTTATAGCTCTCGTCCTTCGTAAATCCAACTTGCGGCGCTTCTTTCGTGCCTAAATTCGAGCTCATTATTATGATCGTATTTTTAAAATCGGTCGTAACGCCGTTGTTATCGGTAAGACTTGCGTTATCGAAAATTCCTAAAAAAATATTCGTCATGCTAGGATGAGCTTTTTCTACCTCATCAAATAAAATGACGCTATATGGATGCTTTTTGATGTTATTCGTTAAAATTCCGCCATTTTCAAAGCCCACGTATCCAGGAGGTGCTCCGATGAGCCTAGAGACGCTGTGAGCTTCCATATATTCGCTCATATCGTAGCGCTCAAAATGCACTCCAAGCTGCGCGGCTAAGACCTTGGCTAGCTCACTTTTGCCCACGCCGCTACTACCTGCGAACAAAAATACGCCGATCGGTGATGTCTCGGCGCCGAGCCCCGCGTAAGAGCGCAAAAGTGCCTTGCAAAGGCTGCTAACCGCCTCATCTTGACCGAAAATTTCACGCTTGATATTGGCTTCCAGATTTTTTAGTACCTGTTTATTATCGACGCTACTACTTAAATTTGCAATATTCGCGCTAATCGAAAGTGTATTTACTAAATCGTCCTTACTGATTTCAAGCGGAGCTTCGTGCGGTTTAAACGCAAAGCTCGCGCCCACCTCATCGATGAGATCAATGGCACTATCGGGAAGGAATTTATCACTTTGATATTTTTTAGCAAGCGTTACGCTATCACGTAAAATTTCATCGCTAAATTTCACGCCGTGAAATTCCTCATATTTTTTGGCTACGCCTTTTAAAATTTCGACGCTATCGTCAATGCTAGGCTCGCTTACATCGATCTTACAAAACCTGCGGCTAAGCGCTTTATCCTGCGAAAACGAGCGATATTCGCCGTATGTAGTAGCGCCGATGACCGATAGCTCGCCGCTTGCAAGCGAAGGTTTTAGGATGTTTGACATATCAAGTTCGTTGCGATTACCGGTACCGGCGCCAACGATCGTGTGAATTTCATCGATAAATAAAATCGCGTTTTGATTGGCGCTAAACTCGTCTATGAGATCCTTTAGCCTCTCTTCAAACTCCCCGCGTAGCGTAGTGCCTGCGATCAGAGCGCCAGCATCAAGGGCGTAAATTACCTTGTTTTTTAGCTTTTCTGGCACTTCGCCGCGGACGATTTTTAGCGCGATACCCTCGATGATCGCGGTTTTACCAACTCCTGCCTCGCCCACTAAGATAGGATTGTTTTTCTTGCGGCGACAGAGGGTTTGCAGCGTCTTTTCGATCTCTTTTTCGCGTCCGATGAGTGGATCGATCTTACCTTCAAGCGCAATTTTATTGAGATTCGCTGTATAAAGTGAGCTAGGCGAGTCCTTTTTAATATCGCGCTCGTTTATGGCGTCCTTTTCGCCCTCAAACGCAGGCTCAAATTCCGTATTCTGCCACTGCCTGCGGCTTTCGTCGTAATTCATCGCATGCGTGATATCATCGATATCGTATGAGTTTAGCTTAATCGCTGCGGCTTCGTCGCGAGAAACGACCTCATCGCGGTGATCGAAAGCGGATTTGTACTTTCGCACGATGAGCTCAAAAATCGCGGCATTGATACCGTAGTGATTTAAAATTTTAGTGCAGTCGTTTTCCTTATCATTTAGAATTTTAAGCATAAAATCAAGCTCATTTTTAGGCTCTTTAGCGTTATTTAATTCAGTATAGAACTGCTTAAATTCTATCGTCTGCGCCGGAGCCTTGCCGCTTGATTTAGGCATCATATCCAAAAGCCCGCCCAGATTATCCAAGATATTTAGGTAGTTAATATCCGGAATTTCTTTGGCGATGAGCCCATGGAAGGGCTTATTGTATTTAAAAATCGCATAAACTACGTGCGAAGTGGTGATATATTCGTCCTCGCCGTCGTTTGCGACGCTGATTGCTTGTTCAAAATGTTTGTTTAAAAAAAATCCTATCATTGCTTTCCTTTAAATTTAATCCTCTTCGATCTCACATCTAAGAGGGAATCCTGCGGCCTTTGCCGCTTGTAAAACCGCTTGTTGCTTGCACTCGGCTATCTCTTTAGGATACGCGCCGCAAACCGCGCGACCCTGCTTATGAACTTTCATCATTAAATCTACGGCGTCGTTAAAGTTTTTGGCGAAAATCTCCATCAAAATATAAACCACAAAATCCATCGTCGTCACGTCGTCGTTTAGCAAAATTACTTTATACGGACGAGGCACGAAAGATTTTGTTTTGGCGCGAGTGTGAATCTGCACACCGGTTTTAGTTGCCATTTTTTATCCTGGCGATATCGCTTTTTATCACATCAGTATCGACCATGCCTAAGTAATATGGCTTGCCCCGCTCATCGCCCTCGTTAATGTCGGTAAGCCTTTGATATTTTCCGTCTTTAAGTACTACCTTAAAAGGGATCGAAAGCGCGTGGCGATAACCGATGTCGCTTAAAATTTGACCCACTATGCGCTCGTTTTGTTTTGAATTGGAGATGAAATAATACGCGTTAAACTTTTTCGTAAAATTTTCGATCACCTGCGCATCGGTAATGTCCTCGAAATAAATCAAGCCGACCATCAGAAAATCCGCGGAATTTTTTAGCTGAAAGTCCATCAGATGCGGCGCTTCGATGCGGCATGGCTGACAGTAAGTACCGAAAATATCAAACATTAAAATTTTATCGCTGTCCGCGAGCTTAAAGCCCTTTTCTGTCCGCTCAATCGTTACCTCGCCGCCTACGACGCTTTTAAGCGTAAGGCGCTCGCCCGTTTTAAACGGCGTAAAAGCTACCTCCTCGCCACTTTCTCCGCCAATACGCTCGCCATTTTTATCTTGAGCGGAATTTTTTGCCATTTGATTCTCGCTCGCGGCAGGATTCTCGCCCGCAGAGCCCGTCTTTTTCTGCGAATCATCTCCGCAGCCACTTAAAACAAAAATCGCCAAACATGATAGTAAAAATTTCTTCATTGCATTTCCTTCGGGTTTAAATTTAAGCCCGCATTTTAACCAAAGTTTTGTGAATTTAAAATGAATGCTTGTCGTATCGCTTCATCGCGCTTTGCGCTTCGCGGTCGGCTTCCTTGCGCTTTAGCGATTCGCGCTTGTCGTGCAGATTTTTGCCTTTTGCTAAAGCGATACGCGCCTTTACGCGGTTTTTATCATTGAGATACAGCGACAAAACCACGATGGTAAGGCCCTCTTTGCTAACCGCGCCCAGAAGCTTATCGATCTGCTTTCGGTGCATTAAAAGCTTTCGCACTGCCCCTTCGTCTGGACGAAAGTGGGCGTTGGTGCTTTCAAGATAGCTGATATGCGCGTTTAGCAAAAACAGCTCGCCGCGGATCACGCGACAAAAGCTATCTTTGAGATTGCCCCTGCCCGCGCGCAGAGCTTTGACCTCGCTGCCCTTTAGCACGATGCCCGCTTCAAAGCTTTCAAGTATCGTAAAATCGTGAAATGCCTTGCGATTTTTACTCAGTTCTTTCATCTTTTTCCTTCTAAATTTGACCCTAAGCTTAGCCCGTTTTTGCTTAAATTTAAAAGCGGGCGAGCGAATTTTAAATTTTATCTTTAAATTTAGCTTTTAAATTTTAACCGCGCGCCTTGGAATTCTTATTTTAAGAAAAACACGCTGCTGCCGCTGCCGCTTAGAAACATATCGCGATACTTGCTCATCTGCGGATATAGCTTTATGCACGGCGCGAAAAGATCGTTTAGCTGAAAGCCGCCATATTGCTCTAGCAGTTGCTCGCTGCTTAAACGCAACATCTCTTGCGCCTGCGCGGCATTTATATTTTGCATAAAGCTTGCGCGAAACTCGTTATAAACCGCGCCGGTGGAGCAAAAGATCGCGGGCGTTAAAATTTCGATCGCGGGCAGACGGTCCTCGAAAGGCTCGATGATCTCGCCGATACCGCGCACGTTTGCGGCCTCAAGTCCGCTAACAAAAAACGCGACGTCCGCGCCGATATTTTG
>NZ_CALEDC010000240.1 GCF_937949835.1 uncultured Campylobacter sp. | reverse complement strand
ATAGCTATTTCGCCAAAGTGAACGCCTTGGCGGTGGCGCTGCTGATATTTGCCTTTTTCCATAATTTCTACATAGCCATCATCTGCGGGCTCGGGTATTTGCTAGGCGAGGCTAAAGGCTGGGGTGTATGGATAGGCGCCTTGACGAGCCACGGAGCTGATAAAGGCGAGAGTGAAAGTCGCGGCATAGAATGGCTTGCGGGGCGTTTTATATCTCGCGCGCGCTGGATTGCGTTTTGCAGGGTGTGTCTATTTATCAGGGGACTGATTTGGTGGCTGCCGGTATTCGTGCCGCTAGCCTTTGCGGGTCTTTACGCCGCGCCGTTTCTAGCCGTAGCTCTTGCGGCGGGCTTCCCGCTTGCTTGCGAGTTAGGTTACCGCATGTATTTTAAATTTAGGCTCAAGAAGCTTGAGATTGAAAGTGCATGGGCTAGGCAGGAGCTATTTTACGGCGCGATGCAGGACGCGGCATTTTTAATTTTATGGGTGATGCTATGAACTTTAAAATTTACCTTGGAATTATCGCAGCGCTCATTTTTACTTGCCTTGCGCTGGCAGGGTGGAACCATAGTCTCAAAAGTAAGATCGAGCAGCTGAATAAAGACCTAGTATTTGTCAAGACGCAAGAGCTCATCAGCTCCTCGAATTTGGACGCTTGCAACGCCAAGATCGATCTGCAAAATGAGCGGATAAAAAATATGGAAGTAAAAAATATCAAAGAGGTAGAACAAAAGGTGGTGACTAAATTTGAAAGGATTAAGGAGCCTATCAACGGCGAGTGTCAGAACAAGGTGAAATTTTATGAGGAGCTGATAAATGAAATGGCTCGTTAGCGTTTTCGCTTTGTTTTTGATCGGATGTAGCAAGCCCAACATCATAACTAGGACGGAGTATAAAGAAGTTTATATCCCCGTAAAATGTATCAAGGCGATGCCAAAAAAACCGAGCTATGATTTTACGCCCGCAGCAGCAAAAGCGCTAATGCGCTACTACAAGACCTGCGAGGAACTACTAAGGGAGTGCAGCGATGGAAATGATCCTAAGAGCTAAGAAGTTTTGGCTTAGCAAAAGAGCAATCATAGAGATCGTTATTTCGATTTTGCTGATGCTTTTATTTACGATGTAAAAGAAGTGAGCAATGGAACTATTAGACAAGGTGGGGTTTTATTTTTGGGTCATTTTAGTGGGCTTTATCGGCGGCATACTTGATTATATCGACAGCGGTAGCAAGAAAAAGGCTACGAGCGTCATTGTGGGGATTGCAACGTCGATGTTTTTGGGCTGGATAGGCTTTGAGATGGCGAATTTCTTTATAAAAGATACGAGGGCGTCGCTCGCAATCTGCGGGTTTCTTGCTTGGCGTGGAACCGAATGGATTAAAGAGACCGTGGACCGGGCAATCAATAGTAAGCTTAACCGGCACGATGAATATTTTGATAAATTTGAGGAAAGAGGCGACTATGAAGATAAAGATAAATAGATTTAAAAACATTCACGACGGCACGATTGGAAAACTAACGATCACGGACGACGGAAAAAGGCTTTTTGAGTGTTTCACCCTTGAGCCAGCAGGCGGCGATACTACGGCTAGCGGCAAGGATAGACGGATTCCGGCGGGGCGATATCAAATGGAGTGGCACAATAGCCCG
>NZ_CALEDC010000239.1 GCF_937949835.1 uncultured Campylobacter sp. | reverse complement strand
TTGCCCGTGACGGCTCGCAAAATTTTATGCCTCAAAATTCCACTGCCTCTTGCGATCGGCAAAGCTCTGCGACACAAAATTTTACGGCAGCAAATTTCATCGCGACGAATTCCGCTGCAGAGCGCAGCGAGCAAAATTTAGACGCCGCCGCGCAAAATTCCGCGCTCGAAAGCTCCGCAGAAAAAGGCCCGTACAGTATTTTGGACGAAATTTATCACGTCTGCTTGGATCGCAAGCTAAACGGCGAGTCCGCGCTCTCCTACGTCGCCTCGCTCTACGCGAAGGGCGAAAACGCCTATCTCAAAAAGATCGCCGAGGAGGCGTGCGAGTTCGCGCTGGCGTGCAAGGACCTCTCGCGCAGCGAGCTTTACGCAGACGTCGCGCGCGAGAGCTTCGGCGAGCATAAAGCGGGCGAGCCGCGATACGACGTGATTTATGAGGGGGCGGATCTTTTATTTCACCTTCTGCTCGCACTTGGGGCGCACAATATCCACCCGGACGCCCTACTTGACGAGCTAGCACGCAGGCAAGGGCGAAGCGGCATCGAAGAAAAGCGTCACCGCGAAAAATGATGCGTAAAATTTAATCGCGAAGACGTCTTTTCCGCTCGCCCGCTTTGCGTGGCGAGCTAAATTTAAAAAGTGTTGCCGAAATTCTACGCCGAATTTCAACGACGAAAGTATATTTCAACCGCGCTATTGCCGCAAAATTTAATCGCGCTGCGCGAGCTAAAATCCGCGCCATAAATTTAAGCGCTTGCGTAAATCGTAAAATTTCACTAAAATTTTAAAATCAAATTTAAAGGATAGATGATGAGGCAGATCACGATGCAGGAGGCTTTGGACGCGGTTAGCGAGCGCTACTGCAAAGGCCATCACTACGAAAACGTAGCGCTAAGCGATGAGATGGTGCGCCGCATCTGCGAGGTAAAAAGCCTCGTAAATATGGGCTTTATAGCCACGGCGATTACGGACGCGGCACTACAGCATCTAGCCACGCTACCGAAGCTTGCGTATCTGTTTTTGCAAGATAGCGATAAGATAAGCGGCGAGGGGTTTAGATACTTTGCAGCACACGCCAAGCTCGAACACATCGGTATCGAAAACGTCAGCATCACGGATGAGGGGCTAAAAGCGATCGTGCAAATCCCAAAGCTAAAATCGCTACGCCTGGTCAATTCGCGCGTGAGCTTTGCGGGGCTGCTAGCCGTGGCGGATACGAAAATCCAGTTTTATCTAGACGGCGGGCGCTTCAGCAAGGAGCAAATTGCGGGGTTTGAGCAGGCGCAAAGAGACGCCGCAAAGAGCAAAAAGAAGCTTGATCCGCAGGACGCTGCGGCGGCGCAGAGTGCGCTTTTAGAATTTTTCGCGGCGATGAGCGAGTGGGAGAAATTTGCCGCTTCGCGAATTGATGATGCGGACGACGGCGAGGTGCAGCGCAGATGCGACGAGCTATTTGCGCGCTACTGCACGCCCGTTAGGCGCAGCGGCTTCCGCCCCGAGGGCATTTCGTTTTCGATGATGGAGGGCGGCACCTACGGCGGATACGGGCTAACGGACGCCGAATGCGAGAGCAAAAATAAAATTTACATCTACGCCAAGGACGAACACGGCTTTGCGCGCCGCTTCCTGCTCCTGCGCAAGGACGGGCGCTGGCTCGTAGATAAGTGCTAAGGTATGGACGGCAAAAACCGCGGGCTGTAAAATTTGAGCGCGAAATGGGCTCAAATTTCATTCTCGGCGCGATCGCAGAGATAAATTTAGCCTGCCGCGAGTACGGCGATAAAATTTCATCGGCGCTGCAAAAACAAAGACAAAGAGGGCAAATGGACGGTAAAATTTCTGCGTACGACGCGCACGGCGATCAAAGAAAGGCGCGAATGAAAAGGCGAATTTTCTCCGAGCTGGGCGGCTTCGTGATAAAGGGTCCTCGCGCTGCTCGCGCGCTATCTGGACGAGCACGGGCTTGTAGGCGGTGACGTTCTTCCTATTTTACGCAGACCGAGCACGGGGGCGCGGTTACAGAAGAGGGTATCGCGGTGCCGATATTGGGCGTCCGCAGCTTTAAAATTTCACAGCACTTATAATCCATATATAATGACGCTGGAATTTAGCGGCACTAATGTATTTTTTTAGAAGTCAATGTTTAATCAAAATTTTATAATTTTAGATGTGGAATTTGCGTTTAAATCAATTAAATTTAAGCTGCAAAGGCGGTTTAAATTTCACAAAACCCATCCAAACCGATGATCGCCTGATTTTGCCCGCTTCTTAGCCTCGAAGCGTCTGCGCATGGGCTTTAGGCGGCATGCCAAACATCCTTGCGTATTCGCGGCTAAACTGCGACGCGCTCTCGTATCCCACGTCAAATGCCGCCTGCGCAACGCCGATATTTTTATTTACGAGCAGGTTTTTAGCCTCT
>NZ_CALEDC010000238.1 GCF_937949835.1 uncultured Campylobacter sp. | reverse complement strand
AATCTGGTCAAACACTGTTACAAAAAATGGAGCTGGTGGACGGGATCGAACCGCCGACCCACTGCTTACAAGGCAGTAGCTCTACCAGCTGAGCTACACCAGCATTTTGAAATTGAAGTGCTGATTATAGCCGAAAAATTCGCATTTGTCAAGGCTTAAAACAACCGATTTAAAATTTCATAAAATTTTTGATATAATGTGCCCGATTTTAAATTTTAAGGAATTTTATATGAAAATCGTACCTTGGATCATAATAGTTTTTATGATTTATTTGATTTATTATTTTATCTCCCGCTCTGAAAAGCGTCTAAATACCCTTGAAAAGCGCCTAAATAAGATAGAAGAAAACTTAAGCGAGATAAAAAAGGCTACCGAAGCCAACAGGCTCTTAATCGAAGAAGCAAAGCTGGACTCTGAAGATGACGCAAAAGAGCAAGAATAAAATTAAATTTAAATCCATGATCTCGCTAGCTTAGCCTTTTTTGCTAAATATCTCGTGCTAAAAATTATGAATATATTTTATAGTGCACTTTGGCATTTTTGAAAGAAATTTTGCCCCAACGCCAAAACCGCGAAGTGCAAGAAGCTCATACGTAACTAATTCTTAAATTTTACGAAATTTAAAATTCGCGCTTTAAGCCTGCTCCGCCACGCAAATCCACGCAAATCAATAAATCAAAATTCTAGCTATTTGCTCACAGCACAAATTCCATAGAATTTCAAACAATACCGCCTAAAATTAGAATTCCTGCTAAAATCCATCTTACAATTCAACTTCTTAAAATTTTGCGCAAATCCATCAACAAAAATTATAAACCACAAAATTTTAGTATTTAAAATCATATTAATCAACCCCACCGCAACAGCAAAGCCTATGGGTTCACACTGCACGCCACTTCAGGCTAATATATCCGAAAGCTTAAAAGTGTAGACCACAACCTCTGCAAGCTAATGATAAAATTTCATCATAATTTTTAAAAACCAAAATTTAAAAAGCACAGAATTTTACCCCAGGATTTGAATTGAGTAAAAAGCCGGCGAAATGCAGGAGCTTCTAAAACGCAAAATTTATCCATTGGAATTTTCCTCGCCCACAAGCGCTTCAGCGATGAGTTCCAGCGGATTTACGCACCTCATCTGCGAGCCACTTAAAGAAAGCGAGTTATTTAGCTGCATCCTGCACGCACTGCACTCGGCAGAAACTACGCGCACAGGCAGATCTGCCATTGCGCGCGCCTTAGCTAATCCCACTGCGCGCGCGAGCTCGTAGCGCTCGGTTTGCATCGTCACGCCGCCAAATCCGCAGCATTTATTAGGCTCATTCATCTCAGTTATTTCGTAGTTTTGAGCGAGCAAGCCGCGCGGTTCTTTCCAAATACCCTGCATTTTGCGGGCATGGCACGGATCGTGATAAGTAATCGCTAAAGCCCTTTTGCCGCGGCGCATCAAAAGATCACTTAAGTTTGTAAATTTATAAAAGTATTCGCTCGCCATAAAAATTTTACTCGCAAGCTTTTGCGCACGGGCTTTCCATTGCGGCTCATTTTCAAAAAAATGCGCGTAATCCACCCGCAACATCGCAGAGCACGTAGCCTCGGGCACGATAATCGCATCAAGAGCAGGCATGACTTTTTCGAAATATGCTATATTAAATTTTGCCACGCGTTCAACCGCCGCAAAATCTCCCGTAAAATACGCAGGAGCGCCGCAACAGGCTTGTTCCTTCATCAAATTTACGTTTAGCTTTAGCGCTCGCGCGATATGTAAAACCGCCTCGCCTACGCCCGTGTAAGCGTAGTTTGCCATGCAGCCTATAAAAATTCCGATAGTTTTTTCGCCGCCGTTGTCGATAAGCTCTGCGTACGAGTTCATAAAGCTCTTTTTCGCAGGAGCAGGCAACAAGCGCTCTTTTTTAAGTAGTGGCAAGTCAAATCTAGACGACATAGAGCTTTGCGTATCTTTTCGCATCTTAAAGCCACAGCTAAGAAACACGTATCCAAGCGCTGCTGCTAGATCCAGCGCTTTGCGGTGCCCGAGCAGCCAAAACGCAGCTTTTTTGTACCACGCGATGCCAAATTTCTCCGCAATGCGCGCGCGAATATTCTCAATCGCCGTATCTATGGGCAAAGACTCACCGCAAATATCTACGCAGTTGGTGCATAAAAAGCAGCTCTCAAAAATTTTCTTAGTGTTTTTATCAAGCTTTAGTTCATTCCTGCCGTAAGCGCCCAAAAGATCCACAAATCCGCGCGGGCTCGTTACTTCATCGCCGTTAATGCCATGAACCGTGCAGACTTGGATACATTTACCACATTTTACGCAACGCTCGCTAAGTGCCGCAAAATCGAACGCTCCAAGCTTTGCCTTACTCATAGCCGCGCCGCTTAAACGGTTTTAGAAAAGCGCTTCTCGCCCAAATTTTTACCCATATACTCATCAAAGCACATCGCGATATTGCGGATCAAAAGCGTACCGGTGGGCGTTACCGAAATTCTATTCGGCGAGACTTGCACGAAATCCCTTAGCGCCTCAAGCTGCTTTAGGCTAGCGCCGAAATGCTCGAAAAATTTTATCTTAAATTTCTCCTCGATCGCCTCTATATCGACGCAAAAATTACTCATCAACCCCATAATCACCTCTTTGCGCAGCAGATCCTCTTCATTTAGCAAAATGCCCCTGCAATACGGCAGCCTGCCCGTATCGATCGCGGCTTCATACGCATCCATATCTTTGAAATTTTGCGCGTAGTGGCGCGCTCCTTCGCCGATGCTAGTTAGCCCGATACCGATCAGATCGGCGCCGCCCTTGGTCGTGTAGCCCTGAAAATTACGGTGCAGCGAGCCGTTTTTAAGCGCGGCGTGAAGCTCGTCTGCAGGCTTTGAGTAGTGATCCATGCCGATCATCTCATATCCGTTCGCGCTCAAAAAATCATGGGTAAATTTTAAAATTTCAAGCTTTACTTTGGGTTCTGGCAGTGTCGTCTCGTCAAATTTACGCATAGATTTTTTGATCCACGGCACGTGCGCGTAGTTAAAGATTGCAAAGCGGTCCGGATCAAGCGAAAGCGCAAGCTCCAGCGTGCGCTTAAAGCTAGCTAGGCTCTGATACGGAAGGCCGTAGATCAGATCCATATTTATCGATTTTATCCCCCTCGCGCGCGCCATGGCTATGACATCCCTCGTAAGCTCGAAAGGCTGGATGCGGTGGATCTCCTTTTGCACGCGCTCATCAAAGTCCTGCACGCCATAGCTTATGCGGTTAAAGCCGTTTGAAACAAGCACGTCGAGCTGTTCGGCGTTTAAAAATCGCGGATCGATCTCACAGCTGATCTCGGCTTCAGAGCTAAAATTTGTAAAATATTTTTTGATATTTTTTATGTGGCGCGCGAGCTGTTCGGCGCTAAAATATGTAGGCGTGCCGCCGCCGAAGTGCATCTGCACGACCTGGCGCGAGCCGTCCACGACGCCGCTTAAAATTTGCATTTCGCGCTCGATATAGTCCAAATACCGATCCATCTTGTCGCGCTTGCCCGTGTAGATTACGTTGCAGCCGCAAAAATAACAGGCGGAGCGGCAAAACGGCATGTGAAAGTAAAGCGACAGCGGCGTAGAGCTTTTTTGATTTTTCAGCTCGTTCAAATACCCGTCGTAGCTGAAATTTTCGCTAAATTCCAAAGCGGTCGGATAGCTCGTGTAGCGAGGCCCCGGGCGCGAAAATTTCGCGTAAGCATCAAAGTCTATACTATTCACGGCTGTCCGCCTTAGTTTTGATAAGCTCTTCGATATCAATAAAAAGGTTTGGATGCAGGCTTTTTACGCGCGAGACGACGGCATCGACGTCTAAGCTTAATCTTTTCGCACTCGGATTTGCGCCCGTTAGCCTTCTGATCTCGTCCATACACACGATCCACGCGTCGCCGAAATCCACCGGCGTATGCTGCAAAATCGAGCGCTCAAGCTTGAGATTAAAATTTTCCTGCATCGCGTTTTTGGTCGCGGCGATGAGATTTGCAAGCGATTTTATCGAGATCATCGTGTGCACTTCGTTATTTTCGTCGATGCCGAACCACGGCTCCTCGTCGCTCCACGAGCCGCTTTTTAAAGTGAGTTTTTTCTCGTTGTCCTCGCCCTGCGAAATTTCAAAAACCGTCCTTTTCGAGCTATCCAGCCCGAAAAATTCGCTCGCTTTGTCGATCTTTTTTAGCGCTTTATCTTTTTCTTCCATGCGTTCTCCTAAATTTACCTTCTTTGATCCAGCCAGACCATAACGCCCTTTTGCGCGTGCAGGCGATTTTCCGCCTCTGCAAAAATTTCATCCGCGTGCGCTTCAAACACGGTCTCGCTCACCTCGTATCCGCGGTACGCCGGCAGGCAGTGCAAAAAGATCGCGTTTTTTTCAGCCAGAGCCATTAAGCTTTCATCCACGCAAAAGCCCGCGAAATCGCGAATTCTTTGCTCCTTTTCGCCTTCTTGCCCCATCGAAACCCAAGTATCGGTCGTCACGACGTTTGCGCCCCTTACGGCTTCTTTTATATCGTCCGTTATTAAAATTTTGGCGCCTGAAATTTTAGCATTTTCTCGCGCCTGCGCCAGTATCTGCGGATCGGCCTCGTAGCCCACGGGCGTCGCTACTCGCAGCTCAAATCCAAGCTTGCTGGCAAGCATGAGCCACGAGTGCGTCATATTGTTGCCGTCGCCGACGTACG
>NZ_CALEDC010000237.1 GCF_937949835.1 uncultured Campylobacter sp. | reverse complement strand
CTTTTCCGTTAATTTGCATTTGGGTTTCCTTTTATTGGAATGTGGGTTTGCCAGCATTATATCGTAATATATTTTTAAAATTCTCGCAGAAATTATCATTTTATAAAACTACTATTTTAAAAGCGTAATTTGTTTTAAAGCTTTTTTCGCGCACTCCCTTAGATCCTCTTCACTTAATGAATCGCCTACCGTATCATCACCCCTCAACTCTTCGTCTGGTTCGAATTCATCGATATCGGTAAGAAGCCTGTTTAGCGGCTCATAATATTCATCGGGGAAATTTTTATCATTCATAAATTTATCCCAATATATCTTTTCGAATTCAAATACGTCGATTCTATTTTGTAAAAAATCCTCTATTATTTTTATATATTCCTCTATCATTGACCCTCTTTCGGTATATTTTTAATCGCCCGCCGCTTTAATACTTAGAACCAACCATAAATTACTATCGACATTCACGCCTTCGCATAAATTTTTTATAATTGTTAAGTCGTTAGAAGAAATTTTTATATCATATTCATACATTTGAACCAAAAAATCTTCCAGCGCTATACCATATTCTCCAGCCTTAACCAGCTCTTCCAAATAAATTACAAAGTCGCGCCGACCGACTCCGGCAAATTCATCTTCGTAATTACGGAATAAATTTAAAAATATCAAATCGTTGTATCTCATTCGCTGCTTTCCTTAAATTTATTTCTCATCGCTACTTCATAATCTTCTAGCCTCGAATTTCTATTTGAATATCAAGCAAGTCATCGTGATCTGGGTATTTGGCGGTCTCCGAGAGTGTAAATTTTATCACGTCTAGCAACTGCCTAGCCAAATCGCTGTATTTTTTCTTAAATGCATTAAAATTTAAGAAAATTAACTTTAAATCGTCTCGAGCGCCTTGCTTATTTTTTAAACCATATCGTGAGTTTTCCTCTTTTTCCTCGATATATTCGCTATAGCTTTCCCACTCGTTTTTATCTTTATATTGCCCCCATTCTTCCTCGCTATAGTATTTCCATTCCTTAAATCGCAGAAACCAAAAGAAATCCGCGAATGCATCAGGGCCGATACGTAGCGGTAAAGACAGCTTTTCGGATAAATATGAGTATAACTTATGCTCTATTTCTTTGGGGCAATAATCATGCCACTCATCAATATATCTTCTGTCTTTTTGCAACTCATCAAAGTCAATCACTACTTCTATCATTTTTCCCCGTCTTAACTATACTAACGCATATTTTCTTAAAATTCTAAAAATCAAACAAACGTAAATTAACGCAAACTCGCCTTTATTAAATTTTAGTATAAATCAGACCAAAAAGGCACATACGAGCATTTTCCGACCGGCTCAAGAGGATTTTTACCAAATTCCCTCAAAAAGTAGTCATATAAATTTTTCCCATAATAAATGACATCGGTATAGTGTATAGATAAGACTGGCGGATCCGGCAATTTAAGACACGGCATATATCTATGAGAATATACGGGTATAATCTTAGGTGCAATTTTGGCTGCTTCTAGTACAACGGCTCGCTTGCGAGATCCGTCTTCGGGCATCGGACCCCATTTTTGCGTATTCCAATAGTTCTCATTTGGAAAAATTTCATCAATAGGATCGTTTTTTAAGTACTCAAAGACGTAGTTCATAGCCTGCTTTATCTCCTTTATATTTTCATCGCCAAAGTCCCTCCAATTATAAAATTCTACCGAAATAGGCAATGTATATGACAAAAAATCTCTTAGGCTTTTTGGAAATTTAAACTCATAAATTTGCTCTATTTTGTCTATTTCGCTCTCTTTCAAACCATCGCTCAATTCTATGCCGCTCTTTTCTAGCAGCTCTTTTATTCGCTTGTACATATTCTATTTTCCTTATAAGGCTTTTAATCGTAGTTGAAGTCATCTAAATCGTATCCGAAAATATGGATTGTTTTTAGGGCTAGCTCCCTGACTTCTATCCAGGATTTATTGTGATAGACCAAATATTCATAATCATCTACATATAACAATCTATCGTCCTTAAAGTTTTTAAGAATAAGAGACTTAAGCTCTCTTAGCGCATCCCTTTCGTATGGCAAGAAGCAAAATTCAAATTTCTCCAATAGAGCATTATCGCAGGAATCGTATAAAAAATATACCATCTCCTTAGGATTTTCGCAATCTTCATCTGTAGCGTGCACAAGATATCTATCTTGATATTCTAAAGAAGCCATTACACATAGTTTGTACAGAAGCACGCCCTTGCGAAATATATGTTTTCCATCAATTTGCATTTGGGTTTCCTTTTATTTAGATGCTGGTTTCATCTAGCATTCTAAACTCGCATATTTTAATAAAATTTTCGGTCTTATATACAGTTCTATCTACACCATTCTGTCTATAGTAAAATTTTGTCCTATCTCTATAAATTCGCCATCTTTATTTCTTCTGATTTTTAAGGACTCGATGCATTCGGCGGTAAATTCCACAGCTGTCTCCCCGCCTGTTTTTATAGTAATTTCCACCCATCCCTCGACTATGCAATATGTAAATATTAGCCCGTTTATTCCGAACGTATATTTTCCAATATCACTATCTATTTCATCCGGATAAAAACCAAAAAAATCGCTCATCTCCATCACGTCGGGATACGTTTTTATATATGTCATTTTATGCCTTCCTTTGGGATGGTAGTTATAAATTTTATACTTTAATCATGCCGAGAAAAGAAATTTCATACAATTACATACACCGAGCTTTGATTAAATTTAGCCTCTGAAAAATCTACGATCTTTTCATTATCTCTTAAAGTATAAAGCTCGAAATCCGCGCTCAGCTCATCAATATTATAGAAATCCAAACATAAAGCAAATCTGCTGTTCTCAATATCCATATTTTCGATCTTTTCCTTTACCAATTTCAAAAATAAAAGGCATTCTTTAATAAAATCATCTTCCTTTAAATTTGGATTTTTGATCTCCACTTCATTGATCGACCACTCAAAATCGCTTAAGCCTTGATATATTGAAGAATTAATTAAAATGTTCTCTGTTGTGGCTATTCTTTCCCTTTTAAGATTCTTGATAAAAAATATTCCTGTGTCAAGATAGATCAGGCCTTCGCGCAATAGCTGCTTTAATTGCGATATTTTCAGATCTTTGATTGAGCCGCTAAGGGCAATAAATTTAATTAAATTCGGATCGGCATACAAAGTTCCTCTTTTTATCTCTCTTACTTCTTGCACTCTGGAAAATAGCTCTTCATTATTTTTAGGCAGAAGAAAAACCGCTTTGTTCAAATTAACCTCTTTTTTATCTATCGTCACTTTTGCCTTGCTGTTTTTCTCGCAAAATTTTAAAAAGTTGATTCCATATTTAATCTCGTCGTTTAGCCCTATACAGCCAAAACCCTTGCTATCATGCGGATAGACGGCTAAATTTAAACTCGGAAAAACTATAAAACACCATTCGTTTATAGAATAATCATAGCACATCAAAAATTTAGCCAGCTCTTTTATGTCGTCCCATTTCAGAATATCCATTCTTATGCACATAGCGGGCAGCGGATATTCTTTATCTCTAGCCAGAGAAAAATACTCATTTTGTTCTTGCAAAATTCCAAGATCTTTAAATTTATCGTATAACGGCTTTACCTGCGAGATTGCTTTATATTTTTTGTATACTTTATCATCACGCATTAGAGCACTTACGATAAATACTTCATCGCTATATTTTCTAAAAAAGTTATCAAATAATTTTATCGCTAAGCTTACTCCGCTTAGCCAGCCCCTGCTTTCGATCTCAAAGAAACCGATCCAGTTTTTAGAAGCACTAAAGCTGCTAAAATTTATATCGCTCAGTCTTAAACTACTATTTGTCAAATTTAACAACTTTTTCATTTTTATCCACCGTAATTTTTGCTTTTGCTAAATTATACACCTTATTTGCGAAGCAAAGATCATTTATATTAATTTTCATAGAAAAATTTAATTTTATAAAA
>NZ_CALEDC010000236.1 GCF_937949835.1 uncultured Campylobacter sp. | reverse complement strand
CAGAAAAGCAAGAGCAAGAAAAGGCATACAAAGAGTATGAGAAAAATCTTGCCGAGCGATTTGCGACAAGCGAAGACGGCGAGTTTGAAATCAGCGACGGCGAGAGCAAGGAATGGGAATATTTAAATAAGTCCCACCAAAGCATGGAGGTCGCCGATCAAGACGAGCCCAATACCGACTCATAGCCCAAAAGCTATGAGTAAACGACAGACGCAAGGATAAAAAATGGCAACGGAACAAGAGAAAAAGAGTTGGGAGCAGATGAGTAATGCCGAGAAAAAAGAGAGCTTCGATAAATATATGAAGTATAAACTTTTTGAAGCTCATAAGACCGCAAAAGCGGATTGGCAAAGGGATATGAGCAAGGAAGAGGTGGATAACACCATGCCTTACAATGCCTTGACCGGCAAAACATATTCAAGAGAGACCAGTATGCTTTTAAGGGCGGAGATGGCTATAAAAGGCTACGACGAGCCTCAATTCGTAACGATGGAGCAAGGTAACGCAATGGGTGGGGTGCTAAAGCTCAAGCACGACGAGCAAACCGGCGAAATTTTAAAAACCAAAAACGGCCTACAAGCAAGAGTGGACGGCGTTAAAATGCTTTATATCGCAGATCACGAGCTAAGGCCGAAACTGGACAAAGACGGCAAAGAGGTTATAGCAGCAGTCAAAGACAAAGACGGCAACGTTAGACTCGATGAAAATACCGGCAAGGCGATCACGTACGTAGTCAGGGAAAAAATCCCGATAAAGCCGCGATTGGAGACGAAAACGCTCTATCATGTAAGTCAATTCGACGGGCTAAACGAAGAAAAAATCAAGGAGCGGGATCTAACTGCCATCCAAAACTACCGAGAGGCGGCCAAGAACCAAGCATACGAAGTCAGAATAGACTACAGCAAGACATTGGGGATAGGCGGAAATTTAGCAAAGCAGCTAGACAACCTAACTATGGCTCAAATCAAAGGCGTAGACTACTATAACCCGGCGCAAAGGCTTGATATGTCCAAAGAAGCCGAGAAAGCTAAAAAGCAGACTAGGCAAAAAGATAAGGGCATAGAACAAGGCAGGTAAGCTAAACCAAACTTAGGGTAGACGGGGCGAAAGCCCCAAATTTAAAGGGATTAAAATGTTATTTGAATTTTTGAATTTTTTAGGAGTCGGCGACGGAATGATTGCCAAAAAGCAACCGATAAGCGCGGATGACGTAAGCATAAAAGAGGGAGCTGAAGAGTTTATCATCGAGATGCAAAGCCCGTATTTTCAAGAAGAGATCACTACCGAGACGATAATGAAAGACGGCAAGAAAATAGAAATCAAAAAGATAAAAACCTCAGAACCGCTAGATAACAATAAAGTGCTAATATCGATAAAAACTTACAAAAAAGATATAACGAGGGCGTAAGATGGCACAACAGCAAGTAGCGAAAACGCTTTTAACGGATAGCAACTGGATAAACAAAACTCAAGCCGTTATGCAAGAGAACGTAATGAGCTTGTTTGAAAAATTTTATCAAGGAGCTCACGATTTGGTTTATTCGACCGCCACGACGACGATCGTAATATTAATAGTCGTATTTTGGCTGTTGGATAAGCTAAAAAACGGCTATCCAACGCGAGAGGAAACATTTAACGCTATAAAATATATAATCAAACTTTGTTTCATTTTTGCGGTTCTTAGTTCATTTAGCGCATATACTGGCGCTTTATATATCCTAACTATACCAGAAAACATGATAACCGCGACGGTAAGCTCTATTTTTCAGAGTCAAGACTTCGGAACGATCGTGACGGAGTCGGCCAATAGAGTGGATAATTTAAGAGTATTGATGTGGGATTATGGAACAAAAGAATATCTAAAAGGCTCAGCTTGGTCAATATTCGGATTTAACATAAATGGCCCGAGCGATTACTTAATGGCGGGAGTCGTAACGGCATTTTTAATGATCCCGTTTTGGATATTTTACTTAGTATTTTTCATTCTATTAATCGGCATCACGATCGTTATATTTTTTAGCAAATTCGTAGCGTTTCTGATATTAAGTACGCTGCCGTTGGTGCTGCCGTTTTTGATTACGCCGCGCTTTTTGCCGTATTTGTGGAGCTGGTACAAGCTATACTTATCATACGCCATAATAGCTCCTTTGGCGTTTATCGCTTTAAATTTGGCAATGAACCCGATCACGGAGCTTGAGAAATATCAAAACGTCATAGGCGAATTATTTATAAAGCAGTTTGAATATTTGATTACTGGAGCAATTACTTGCATAACTGCGCTTTTCATAATCAGAAAAATACCAAATTGGATAAATGCGGTACTAGGAACACAGATGGAAAGCGGAGCAGGCGGAGTAGTGGCAGGCGCAGTAGCAGGCGGCATAGCCGGAAAGACTTTGCTGGGCGGACTAGCTAGAAAAGCGACAGGCGGCAGCTTTATCGGCGGAGCGTTGCAAAGCTTCGGCAAGGCTACCGGCGGGAATGCGGTAGGACAAATCACGAAAGCCGGAATAGACGCGAGCGTAAATCTTGGAAAAGATATAGGCAAAGGCACGAAAATGCTAGGAAAAGGCGTATATGATGCTTATAAAGTATTTCGCGGCGGATACGCGGTGCCGTAAGGCTAAAATTTAGAAAATTCTTTTAAAAGGGGTAAAAATGTTCGCACAAGCTACAATCATAGGAAATTTAACCAAAGATATAGAGCTCAGATACACGGCAAGTGGTATGGCCATAGGCAATACCGCAATAGCCTCGACACACAAATTTAATGCGGCAAACGGCGAGAAGCGGGAAGAGACGTGCTTTATAGACGTAACTTTTATGGGTAAAAGCGCGGAAATAGCCAATCAGTACCTGGCTAAGGGTTCAAGGATATTCATCGAGGGGCGGCTGAAATTCGACCGATGGACGGACAATAACGGACAAAACAGAAGCAAGCATAGCGTGATCGTCGATAAAATGATAATGCTTGATACCAAAGATAAGCAAGAAGCCGGGCAAAACGAGCAAGCCCATCCTGCACCGCAGATGGAAAACGAATATACAGATAACGCGCAAGACGCGCCATTCGAGCAAAATTTTAATTAAGGAGTAAATATGAGCGATGCCGTAATCATCATCGAAAGCCCTAATAAGTGCGACAAGATAGAACATATAACGGGCGCGAAGGTTTACGCCACAAAAGGACATTTTAAAGAGCTAGCAAAGGAGATAGTGGTCGATTATACCGGCTATGAGCCGATATTTGAGATGAAAGAGCAAAGCAAGCATAGAATGAACGAAATTTTTAATGACTGCAAAGGCAAAGACGTCATCATAGCCACCGACCCGGATCGAGAAGGATACGGCATAGGCTACATGGTTTATGAGACGATTAAAAATGTCGCAAAAAGCGTAAAGCGCGCCGAATTCCACGAGATTACCGAAAGCGGCATCAAAAAAGGACTAGATAAAGCCGTGCCGTTTTCAAGCTCGAATTTAAAAGAATTTGATAGCTTTAAAGCGCGAGCGGTGGGCGATAAGCTAGTGGGCTTTATCATGTCGCCGGCCTACATCAATAAGCTCAACGATAAAAATTTATCCGTCGGCAGAGTCCAAACGCCGGCGCTCGCTTTGATCGTAAAAAGAGAGCTTGAAATAAAAGAATTTTTGGCAAGCCCTGCTTCAAAACAGATCGACTACAAAATCAAAACAAAGCTAAAAACTAGCAGCGGCGTAGAATTTACGGCCGTTAACGATAATATTTTTATCTCAAAAGACGAAGCGAACGCAAAAATCGCCGAACTTGGCGGCAGCAGAGCAAAAGTCTATCAAATAGATACGAAACAAAGCCAAATCAAGCCGCAAGCTCCGTTTAGAACCAGCCAAATGCAAGAGACGGCAAATAAAAGACTAGGCTTTAGCTCTGATAAGACAATGAGCCTAGCTCAAAAGCTATTCGAAAAAGGCCTCATCACGTATCATAGAACCGATAGCAACACCATATCGGACGAGTTTATAAATGAGGTAGAAGCTAAATTTAAAGGGCAAGAATGGTACGAGAAAAAAATATATAAAGCCGGCAGCCAAAGCCAAGCGGAGGCTCACGAAGCGATCCGTATAAGCCATGTGCACGATTATGGCGAGATTGATGAGATCGCCGTGCGCGAAAGCCTAACGGATGACGAAAAATCGCTTTATGAGCTTATTTTTCTAAATTCAGTCCTAAGTCAAGCCAAAAACGCCATAAACGAAAACAAAACATACGATATAGACGTCAAGGCTCTAAGCTTTAAGGCCAAGACCGGCAAATGCATTTATAAAGGCTTTAAGGGGGCTTTAAAAGAGCAAGCGGACGATGAAGACGAGCAGGACAAAGAGGTGACGGAAATAGAGCTAAATTTAAATCAAGGCGATGAAGTCGAGGTGTTAGGCTTTGAGCTACAAGAAGTTAAAAAACAAGCTCCGCAACACTACAAGGAAAGCAATTTTATCTCCCTTTTAGAAAAAGAGGGTATCGGTAGACCAAGCACGTATGCAACGTTTCTGCCTACGCTTTTAAAACGAGAATTCGTGATTATCGAGGCCAAAGGCAAAAATCAAAACATAGTGGCCACGAATAAGGGGATAAGCTTCATCGAAAGCGTTAAAAAGGACGACGAGTGGATCACGCAAAGCGAATTTACGAAACATATGGAAAGCGTACTAGACGAAATAAGCAGCGGTAAAGTAAATTATCTCGATTTCATAAAGCCGCTGCACGAGAAAATGGGCTTTAAAGAGCTAAATAGCGGCGAGACCAAACCTCCGAGCGAGGCTCAGCTAAATTTTGCGAAAAGCATAGCTTCGGATTTAAAAATAGCATTACCGGACGGCATAGAAGCAGACTGGAAAATTTGCTCGGATTTTATAAATAAAAATAAAGACAAAGCCATCCGCCCGCCGAGCGACAAACAAATCAAACTAGCGCAAGATCTAGCAAAAGATAAAAAGCTGGAGCTACCCAAAGGTTACGATACCGATCTGAAAATTTGTAAGGCGTTTATAGAAAAGGCATTGAGGAGGAAATAACATGGTTGTGGACAACACCGAAATCTTTTTTCGTGTTTGCCGTAAAACGACAATCGATGAAGAGCAAGATATAGCCGGGTTTTATTTCGGTAAAGAATATAAAGACACGTTGAACCCTGTATTTTTTGATATTTTTAAAAAATACAGGAGAAACTTAGAAAGTCGTTATGAGTGTATTATCGGCAAAGATGATTTTATATGCTTTGCAACGCAAAATAAGAAAAAATTTATTAAAGAGTTTGGCAGCGTACGTTCAGAACTCGCTTCATTTTTAGAGCATTATTTAAATGATCCAGAAGCTGATTATTTTGAAATTTGCTTTTTAAAATCGTATTTCGATACAAAAAGCAAAACGGGACAAAAAGGGAAAGAATGAGCCAAATTTCAACCCAAAACGAGCTGGTCGAGCAAGGCTGGATGGCAGATAAAGAAAAGAGAGCCAATGTATATTTTATGAAAGCCAAATACGAGATCGACGACGAGTTTTATACTAGCTTTGACGAGATCAGAGAAGAGCTACGAGACTACAAAGCGCACTTTAAGGGCAAAATCGTAGTCTGCCCGTGCAATGACGGCAAAAATAGCAACTTTTATAGGTATTTCGCCTTAAATTTTAAAACTTTGGAGCTAAAAAAGCTGATCACGACGACGTTTAACATCAACGAGCTAAACTCGAAAGGCACGAAAATAGAGATCACGAGTGACGGCATGAGCGAAACGCAGTTGCGCGGTCGGGGCGACTTTCGCAGCGACGAAGTAAAGGAGATAATCGCGCAAGCCGACATCATTGTAACCAATCCGCCCTTCTCCCTTTTTAGAGAGCTTATAGATATAGCTCAAAGCGGTCGAAAGAAATTTTTAATCGTAGGCGGAACGTATTCGATTACCTATAAAAAGATATTTGAGCTATACAAAAATAACCAAATTTGGC
>NZ_CALEDC010000235.1 GCF_937949835.1 uncultured Campylobacter sp. | reverse complement strand
AAATAAAATGCGCCATCTGGTTTTACGACACTAAGCCCCGGGATCGCGCCTATCGCGTCCGCGCCAAAATCGCGCCTGCGCTCGTATTCGCGCCTCATCTCCTCGATAAAATCGTCCGCCTCGCCGCGCAGCACCGGCATAGCGCCTGCCTGGACGATGCTAGCTACGTTGCTGACGCTTTGGCTTTGCAGGCTGATCATCGCCTTATTTAGCTCATCGATCGCACAGGCGGTGTAGCCGAAGCGCCAGCCGGGCATCGCGCCGCATTTGCTTAGCCCGTTGATCGTCACGGTGCGCTCGAACATATCCTCACTGATGCTTGCTGCGGCTATGAAACTCTTGCCGAAGACGATTTTTTCGTAAATTTCATCGGCAATTACTAAAATATCCGTGCCCTTTAGCACTTCCGCAAGCTCTTGTAGCTCCTGGCGCGAATATACGGCGCCTGCGGGGTTACTCGGGTTGAAAAGGCACAGCGCCTTCGTGCGCGGCGTGATCGCGGCTTTGAGCTGCGAGGCGGTGATTTTGTATCGGTTTTCCGCCTTGGTGTCTACGATGACGGGCTTGCTGCCGCAGAATTTTACAATTTCTGGGTAGGTGACCCAATAAGGCGCCGGTATTATAACCTCATCGCCTTCGTTTAAGATGCAGTTAAAGGCGTTAAATAGCGAGTGTTTGGCGCCTACGTTGGTGATGATCTGATCAGGCCTGTAATTTAGGTCGTTGTCGCGCTTTAGCTTCTGCGCGATTAAATTTAAAATTTCAGGCGTGCCGGCAACCGGCGTATATTTTCCACAGCCCTTAGCCATAGCCTCTATGACAGCCTTTTTGGCGACCTCTGCGGTATCGAAATCAGGCTCGCCCGCGCTTAGGATTACTACGTCTTGCCCCTGCGCTTTCATCTGTTTGGCTTTGGTGCTGATTGCGATTGTTAGGCTTTCGCCGAGCTTGCTTACGCGACTTGAAAGTGTTAATTTCATTGATGCTCCTTGGATTGGTTTAGACAATTTAAAATTTGATTTTTGACGCTAAAAGCCCTGCCGCTACTTGGGTCTTGGTTGTAGATATCGTCGATTTTATAATCTCCTCCGCTACGGACGAGTTTGTAGATTATCGTCTGCGCGCCGTAGGGGCAGGTTTGAGTTACTACGACAGTATCGCGCTGCCCTAGCTCAAAATCATATTTCGCGTCGTCGCAGACATCTTGACCGCCGATTATCGGATCGTAGTCCAAGCAGCCTACCTCACCTTCGCCAGCAGATGCTTCATCCTGCATAAATGCGGATTTGAAAGAAGCCGATAGGATATTTTTGTGATCGCCAAAATAGGTATTCTTGATGTATAGACTTTTTACTAGGCTTATTCTGGCGTCGTCCGCGGAATTTTTCGCGCTATTAGCATCGCTGCCGCTTGCCGACAAAATAGCAAAAATTGTAAAAAATAGAGCTTTTTTCACTTTAACCCTCTTATTTTAATGATTTTAGATACTCTTCGTAGAATTTGTTTAGATCCTCATCCATTGCGGAGATATCTTTTCTGCCGTTGCAAATGCACTCTTCCAAAATTTCGATACGCTTGATGAGATATTTGATAAGCTCCTGGCTGATATCTGGAATTTTATTATGCGCCAAAGGATCGCTCTCGCAGCTTCCTAAAATTCTAGCCGGCACGCCCACGGCGGTGCAGTTTGGCGCGACATCCTTTACGACGACGGAATTTGCGCCGATTTTGGAATTTTCGCCTATGGTGATGTTGCCTAATACTTTGGCTCCTGCACCAACTACGACGCCGTTTTGCAGCGTCGGATGGCGCTTGCCGTGCTCTAAGCTCACGCCGCCGAGAGTGACGCCCTGATAGATCAGACAGTTATCGCCGATGATCGCCGTTTCTCCGATGACAAGCCCCGTAGCGTGGTCGAAAAACACTCCTCTGCCGATCTGCGCGCCCGGGTTTATATCTACGGCGGTGATTATGCGGGTAAGTCCGCTGATCGCGCGAGCTACAAGCTTAAAACCTCGCTCGTAGAAAAAATGCGCGAAGCGATAATTTATTAGAGCCCAGACGCCTGGATAGCAGAAAAATATCTCAAATACGCTGTTGCATGCGGGATCTTGGCGCAAGGGCTCGGTGAAGTCCTGTTTTAAAATTTGCCAAAAACTCATTTGATCGTCTTTAGATAGCTGTTGTCGTTTAAAAACAGATATAGCTCGCCCAGGATATGCTTTTTCTCTTTATCTCCGATAAGATTTGATTTTTCGACGCGCTCGTTTAGGCTTTCGCGGATATCTACTACGTCGTAGTCCATATCCTCCAAGATGTCGATGACCGATTGAGATTCGATAAAATCCTTGATCTCAAAGCCGCCGTCATCCTTTAAAATCACGGTAGCCTCTGTTGGGTGTGCGAAGAGGTTGTGGCTCATGCCAAGTACCTCCTGATAGGCCCCGACAAGGAAAAAGCCCAAGAAGTACTCCTCTTTTTCAGGATCGAAATCGTGCAGAAAGAGCGGATTTTTTTGATTGTCGAATTCTATCTCGCCGTCGCTATCGCAGGTGATATCCCAGATCGACGCCGATAGCGTAGCCCGCTCGTCCAGTCTTTCTAGAGGCATGATCGGGAAGTGCTGCTTGATGCCCCAAAAATCGGGCAGGCTTTGGAAGATCGAGAAATTTACCAAATAGCGCTCTTGGGCGTTGCCTAAGGAGTTTAAGAAATTGCTGTATTCTTGCTTGTTGCCTAAAATTCCATACGCCTTTCGCATTATTAGATGAACTAAAATTTCGCCGTTTGAGCGGTCGATCAGATCGACATATCCCAGATCAAAAAGGGTAAGCACGCTCTCCATGTGCGACATGGCGTCGTGCAGATACTCTAGCGCGTTGGAGGGTTTTAGAGTTTTATACAGATCGTATAGCTCGGCGACTACCGGCGGATTATCCTTTTTTAGGGCAAGCTTTTCTTCGGCGTATTCTTGGGTAAAAAGTTCCAAAATCGGCGCTACTAGCACAGCGTGGCTGGCGGCTACGTATCTGCCGCTCTCGATAAAGATATCCGGCTCGGCCTCTTTTTTATCCTCTGCGATCGATTTTAGCAAAAAAACCACGTCGTTGGCGTATTCTTTTAGCGTATAGTTGCGGCTGGAGCTTTCTTTGGCTTGGGAGTATTCGATAGCGAGCCCTCCGCCTAAATTTATGGATTTTAAATTTTTCGCGCCCATTTTGCGAAGCTCGGTATAGATGTTGCCCGCCTCGATGAGGGCCTTTTTTAGCTCCCCACGGGGTTGGGCATAGATGGTGGCGTAGACGGTCTCGTGGCTGACCAGGCCGGGGCGTTTCGATGCTGGCATACGCCGTAGTCTGGCAGTAATTTGCTGGGGTGACCAGTGGCGGTATACGAGCCGGTCGAAGACGTACCGGTACAGGCGAGTGCCGGGAACAAGGACGGGCTGGCGTCGGCAGTTCTGGCGTTGTTGTCTGTAGTGGATGGCGGCCAGGGTGGCATCATAGGGGGCGTCTCCCAGCCGACGGAGTTCCCGGCTGATCGTACTGGGGTTGCGGTTCAGCGCACGGGCAAGCGCCCTGATGCTGCAGGGGCGGTTGTCTTCACGGGCGCGGTGCAGTTCCAGCATGATGACGGCCCGCTCTTCGGGGCTCAGATGAGTGTAGGTTCGGGTCTGTTCCATGGCAACACCTCATATGAGGATGGGGTGTTGCACTTGAAAGTTGAGTCTAAGCAGGACCGG
>NZ_CALEDC010000234.1 GCF_937949835.1 uncultured Campylobacter sp. | reverse complement strand
GCGGTAAAGATAGATTTATGAGTTCGGTAGCGGAGCATGAGCAGATATGGAAAAGCTCATGCGAAAGCTACGAAAGGCTTAAATAGCCCGCAAATCTATGCATTGAAGCAGACTCTCGCGCTCGCCGTGGCTACGGAGCAAGAACCCTAGCGGATTTCGCATAAATAGCGCAAATCTAAACATCAAGTATCCTGTAGGAGCGGGAACATAACGGCGCAAGCTCTTAGCGGGCTCGTATTTTAGGAGACAAAATCATGACTACGATAGCGCTGATCCGCCACGTTACGCCGCTGATCGATCGCGGCGTATGCGACGCCGCAGAGACCGTACGGCGCGCGATCCTGTATGATACTACGCAAAGCTTAGCTTTGTATGAAACCGATAAATTTAAAAGCAGCGCCGCGTACGAAAAGCTCGCCGGCATAAGCCGAGTATATTCCTCGCCGCTGCCGCGCGAAACAGAGCTAAATTTTAACCCTTTCCCACGGCTCGATCCCGCCTGCAACCTCCTCAAAAACGCCTGCGATTTCTATATTTTTTACGCTTAAATTTCGCTCGTAAGCCTTGACGTCGCGCGATTTTAGCTTCTCTTGCAAAAAGGCGAATTCATACTCGATCTGACCGCGAGCGACGCTGATTTTAGCCAAATTTCGCGCGTCAAATTCGCCCACCTTCGCGGCGTCAAATTTATACCCGCGAGCGCAGGCCTGCGCATAAACCTCCGCCAGATACGCATTTACCGCCTCTAGCGCGTTTTCGTGCGCGTAAAAGCGGTCAAGCTGCGGGTGATTTTTGTAGCCTTTAGTAAGCCCAGCCAGCACGTTTTTAGCTAGCAGCGCCTCGCGCCAAAGTGCGACTAGCCCCTTTGCGTCGAGATATTTAAAGCTTATCGTCCAAAGCCTCATTTTTGCCTTTCGTTAAATTTCGTAGTCAAATTCGGCGCGCTTTGCGCCGCAGCCTGGGCGGCTAAATTTAGCCAGGCTCTACCGAAGCTAAAATTTTACCTCGTCGCGCCTCTAAATTTCCCGCTCATTGCAGCTTGCCTCTGCATAGCACGGGAATCTTTTCTACGACCTCGCCGCCGCTTACGAGGTAGGCGAACTCGTGTAAATTTACGACGGGGCAGATGTGGTTTGGATAAATTTCGAGCCGATCGCCCACGCGCACGGCGTCTCGCAGCGCTCTGTCGTAGATGATCGCGTGCTCGTCGTAAACGCCATTTATCCACACCTCCGTGCCCTTTATGCGCCCGAGCCCGGGCGTTGCCGTAAAGCCCTCGGTGCGCCTTTGCTGCGTGAGCCCCTTGGCGCCGACGTCGGTGATGATGCGATCCGCCGTAGGTCTGCTGATGACGGTCGTAAGGATGCTTGCGGCGTTCATCGAATAATCGCCGTATGCCTGCGCCTGCGAGGCATCCATAAAGATATAGGTGCCTGGACGGATCTCGGTGACGCCCTTTAAAATTTCAAAATCGTTGATGAGCGAGGGCGTCGAGCCGATACTAACGACGCGTGCGGGCAGAGCCAGCTCGCG
>NZ_CALEDC010000233.1 GCF_937949835.1 uncultured Campylobacter sp. | reverse complement strand
GCCATATATACGTGCCGCGCTAAATTCTAAACGGGGGATTATAGCTAAATTTATCCTCCGCGCAGCTTGCGGAAATAGAATTTACGCTCAAAACGCAAAGTCGCGTGTGGTAAAATTCACACAGCGAGCGATCGATGAAAATTTAAAATGAAATTTGCGCTGCGCTCGGCAGGAGGCAGTAAAATTCCTTATATTTGGCAGAATGCGCTGAAATTTTATGTACCGCGATGTCACAAGTCATAAATAAAATTTCGCTACGTTGAGTTTGGATGCGTATAGCGGTTGAGGCTTTGTAGTGGCTAAATTTTATTATCCAGGCTTGTTATGATATGAGGTCTTTTCATATTGTGGTACGTGCATTTTAAATTTCTTAATTTTCGCGCATTACTGTCATTTGATATTTGGGTTAGAATTTCAAGTTAGACGGCTAAATTTGCATTTAATCTCTACCCACTGCTTTGAGATCTGCGTTTAAAGTACGCAAAATTTTATTTTCAAAGCGGCGAAAGAGCCCGTCTCAAATCGTCCTCAAGGCTCGCCTCAAACCGCCAGCAGATCGCGCTTGTCGCTCGCCTGCTGTGATAAAGCTTTAGAATTTTATTCGGTTTGCGAAGCATTTAAATTTTTAAGCAATAAATATGTAAAATTAGCGAAATTTGATAATTCCAAAGGACGAAAAATGGCAAAAGTTATGAAAACGATGGACGGAAACGAGGCGGCGGCTTACGTCTCATACGCCTTCACCGAGGTCGCGGGCATCTATCCGATCACGCCTAGCTCGCCTATGGCGGATTACACCGATATCTGGGCGTCGCAGGGCAAGAAAAACCTCTTCGGCATGCCCGTTAAGGTAGTCGAGATGCAAAGCGAGGGCGGCGCGGCGGGCACCGTGCACGGCTCACTCCAAGCGGGCGCGCTTACGACGACGTACACCGCATCGCAGGGGCTTTTGCTAAAAATTCCAAATATGTACAAGATCGCGGGCCAGATGCTTCCGGGCGTCATTCACGTCGCGGCGCGCGCGCTTGCGGCGCAGGCGCTCTCCATTTTCGGCGATCATCAAGACGTCTATGCCTGTCGCCAAAGCGGCTTTGCGATGCTTGCAAGCGACAGCGTGCAGGAGGTGATGGATCTAGGCGGTATCGCGCATCTTGCGGCGATTAAGGGGCGAGTGCCGTTTTTGCACTTTTTCGACGGATTTCGCACGAGTCATGAAATTCAAAAGATCGAGGTGATGGACTATGCCGAGTTTGATCGCTTGCTGGATCGCGAGGCCGTACGTAAATTTAGAGAGGACGCGCTAAGCTCCGAGCATCCTAAAACTCGCGGCACGGCGCAAAACGACGACGTGTATTTTCAGACGCGCGAGCTAGCGAATAAATTTTACGACGCGCTTCCGGACATCGTCGCGGAGTATATGAGCGAAATTTCAAAGATCACGGGGCGGTCGTACGCGCCTTTCGTCTATTACGGTGCAAGTGAGCCGCAGCGCGTGATCGTCGCGATGGGCTCGGTCAATCAAGCCCTTGAGGAGGTGGTCGATCATCTAAACGCGAAGGGCGAGAAGGTAGGCGTGCTAAAAGTGCATCTCTACAGGCCTTTCAGCCTCAAATATCTCTTCGCCGCGATGCCTAAAAGCGTGCGTAAAATCGCCGTGCTCGATCGCACGAAGGAACCGGGCAGCCTCGGCGAGCCGCTGTATCTGGACATAAAAGCCGCATTTTACGGGCGCGAGGACGCTCCGCTCATCGTGGGCGGCAGGTATGGGCTAAGCTCCAAAGACGTTGATCCCGCGCAGCTAATCGCCGTGTATGAAAATTTAAAGGCGGACGAGCCTAAAAACGGCTTTACGATCGGCATCGACGACGACGTGACGCATCTGTCGCTACCCGTGGGAGATAAAATTTCGCTCGGCTACGAGGATGAGACCGAGTGCTTGTTTTATGGCCTTGGCGCGGACGGCACCGTGGGCGCGAATAAAAATTCCGTCAAAATCATCGGCGACAAGACCGATCTTTATGCGCAGGCGTATTTCGCCTACGACAGCAAAAAATCGGGCGGCTACACGCGCTCGCACCTGCGCTTCGGCAAAAGACCGATACGCTCGACCTATCTCGTCTCAAATCCGCATTTCGTCGCCTGCTCGGTCGCTGCGTATCTAGACATCTACGACGTCATCGGGGGCATCCGAGAGGGCGGCACCTTCCTTTTAAATTCCATCTGGGATGCCGAGCAGACGGTGGCAAAGCTTCCAAACAAGGTTAAAAGAATTCTAGCCCAAAGACGGGTAAAATTTTATATCCTAAACGCAACTAAGCTGGCACGCGATATAGGGCTCGGAGGCCGCACCAATACGATCATGCAATCGGCGTTTTTCAAGCTTAGCGGCATCATTCCGTTTGAGCAGGCGCAGAGCTATATGAAGGAATACGCCAAGAAAACCTACGCCAAAAAGGGCGAGGCGGTCGTGGCGATGAACTGCGACGCGATCGATAGGGGCGCGGATGCTTTGGTGCAGGTAGCGATCGATCCCGCGTGGGCAAATTTAAAAGATGACCCAGCGGGCGCGGACGACAAATACAAGGGCGACGATTTTATAGAAAAGATCGTAAAACCGATGAACGCGGCGCGCGGCGATAGCTTGCCGGTCTCGGCGTTTTTGGGGCACGAGGACGGCGGGTTTGACGCGGGCACGACGCGATTTGAAAAGCGCGGCGTAGGCGTCACGGTGCCTAAATGGATCGAGCAAAACTGCATCCAGTGCAACCAGTGCGCCTTCGTCTGCCCGCACGCCGTAATCAGAGCGTTTTTACTAGATGAAAAGGACGAGGCCGCCGCGCCTTTAAATTTAAAAGATCACCTACTAGAAGCCAAGGGCAAGGAGCTAAAGGGGCTAAAATATAAGATCCAAGTAAGCCCGCTAGATTGCACGGGCTGCGCGCTTTGCGCCGAAAACTGCCCGAGCAAGGAAAAATCGCTCGTCATGGTGCCGCTTGAAGAAGAACTCGCAAAAGGCGAGCAAGAAAGCGCAGACTTTTTATTCGAGCACGTAAGATACAAAGACGATTTGATGGACAGATCGAGCGTCAAGGGCGTGGGCTTTGCGCGCCCGTATTTTGAATTTCACGGCGCATGCCCAGGCTGCGGCGAGACGCCGTACATCACGCTGATCACGCGACTTTTCGGCGATCATATGATCGTAGCCAACGCCACGGGCTGTAGCTCGATCTACGGCGGATCGGCGCCTTCGATGCCGTACCGCAAGGACGAGAACGGTCGCGGCGTCGCGTGGGCGAACTCGCTTTTTGAGGATAACGCCGAGTTCGGGCTGGGAATGAAGATCGCAAGCGAGACGCTGCGCCATAAGATCGAGGATCTGATGCTAGACTCGCTCTCAAGCGTGCCAAACTCGCTAAAGGCGCTTTATAACGACTGGATCGAAAACAGAAACGATACGCTAAAATCCGCTCAGATTAGAGATAGGCTGGTGCCGCTACTAGAACAAAATTTGGACGCGCCCGGAGTTCGTGAAATTTTAGAGCTGAAGCAGTATCTAAACAAAAAATCGCAGTGGATCATCGGCGGCGACGGCTGGGCTTACGATATCGGCTAC
>NZ_CALEDC010000232.1 GCF_937949835.1 uncultured Campylobacter sp. | reverse complement strand
AGGCATCATCGCCGTGGGCTGGGATCCGGGGCTGTTTTCGCTAAATAGATTATTTGGCGAGAGTGTGCTAGAAAACGGCAGCAGTTATACGTTTTGGGGTAAAGGCGTGAGCCAAGGCCACTCCGACGCTATCCGCAGGATCGAGGGCGTCGTGGACGCTCGCCAATACACCGTGCCGATAGAAAGCGCCTTAGAGCGAGTTCGCGCGGGTGAAAATCCAAATTTAACTACGCGCGAAAAACACCTGCGCGAGTGCTACGTCGTAGCCAAAGAGGGCGCCGATAAAGCGCGTATCGAGCGCGAGATAAAAACGATGCCAAACTACTTCGCCGACTACGACACGAGCGTGCATTTCGTAAGTCTTGCGACGCTTAAAAAAGAGCACGGCGGCATCCCTCACGGAGGATTCGTCCTGCGAAGCGGAGCGACTGGCGAGCACGGAGAAAATAAACACTTGATCGAGTTTTCGCTAAAGCTTGACTCAAATCCCGAATTTACCGCAAGCGTGCTTGTTGCCTACGCCCGCGCGGCGTATCGCCTAGCGCAAAGGGGCGAGCGCGGCGCGTTTAGCGTATTTGACATCGCTCCGGTGCTTCTTTCGCCAAAGAGCGCGGACGAGCTAAGGCGCGAAATTTTATAAATTTCAGGAGGCGTTTCGGCGGAATTATGAACGAGGAAATCTGAGTGATAAAAATAGAAAATTTAAAGAAATTTTACGGCAAAGCCTGCGTGATCGACGATGTGAGCCTGGAGGTGAAACAGGGCGAAATTTTTGCCATCGTCGGTCGCAGCGGCGCGGGTAAAAGCACGCTGCTGCGCTGCATAAACGGCCTTGAGGACTATCAAGAAGGAAGCCTCAAAGTAGAGGGCAGGGAGGTAAGAGAGCTAAGCGCCGCGCAGATCCGCGAGCTGCGCAAAAATATCGGTATGATTTTTCAGCACTTCGCGCTGATGAGCCGCCGCAGCGTCGCGCAAAACGTCGCCACGCCGTTAGCATTTTGGGGCTATTCGAATGATCACACGAAGCGCCGCGTCGCCGAGCTTTTGGAGCTCGTGGGGCTTGCAGATAAAGCAAACGCCTATCCTAGCGAGCTTAGCGGAGGACAGAAGCAGCGCGTGGCGATCGCGCGCGCGCTTGCATTAAGCCCTAAAATTTTGCTTTCCGACGAGGCAACCTCGGCGCTTGATCCCAACACTACCGCGCAAATTTTATCGCTTCTGCGCCGCATAAACAAGACGCTCGGCATCACGATCGTGCTCGTCACGCACGAGATGGAGGTCGTAAAGGGTATCGCGCAACGAGCGATCCTGCTTAAGGGCGGGCGCGTGAGCAACTCGGGCGATATCGTCTCGCTGTTTTTGCACCCGGATGAGAATATGAAGGAGTTTTTGGGCGAGGAGGAGGTGCTGCCCGCAAGCGGCGTGAATATCAGGCTCTTTTTCCCGCCCGCGGTCGCGTTTGACAGCGTGATCACGCATATGGCGCGCGCTTTGGAGATAAATTTTAACATCGTCTGGGGCAAGCTCGAGCGCCTCGATAAAAACGTCGTCGGAAGCCTCGTGATCAACGTAGAGCCCGCACACGTCGCGCGCGTGGAGGAGTTTATCAAAAACGCGGGCGTGATCTACGAGATCGTAAGCGAGGACGAGATCAAAGGCTGCGCCGCGATCTAGGTGTGATTTCGCGCCCTGTGTGCTCGCGCCGCACTAAATTTAAGGGCTTACGCGGCATGGCGAATTTAAAAGCTCGCGCGAGGTCGCGAACTCAAAGGCTGGCTCGTCGTTTTCGATTTGGCGATCGCACCGTGGCATTACAAATTTTAATTAGTTTCGCTGGCGGTTTAAATTTCTATTTTGCCTCGATAAAATAAGCTCGGCAATGCGCTGTTGGCGTGCGCTCTGGCTAGCTTTGATTCGCGTTTAGAATTCGACTAGCCGTAGCGAGCGATTTAAATTTCAGAGATCGCGACCGACCGAGCGCATTTAAGCCGCGCCGCGTTTGAATTTACAGGCGTTTAAATTTAAATTTGAATTTTTTCGGAATTTCACACATACTTCACTTTTACGGAAGTATAATTCCGCTAATTTCTTTTAAGGAGTACGTAATGAAAAAACTTACTTTGTTTGCGCTTAGTGCGCTATTTGCTGGCACTTTTGCCGTAGCTGCCGACATGGGCATGAAAGATGAGATGAAGGACGCCAATACATCAATGCATAATGGTGCGAAAGAGATGAAGGGCGACATGAAAGATATGCACAAGGATGCTATGAAAGAGGGTAAACATATGAAGGATGAGATGAAAGGCGAAATGAAAAAAGAGATGAAAAAAGAGATGTAGTGAGTAAAATTTTACTCGTAGAGGACGATGAGACCCTTTGCGATCTCATCGGCGAATATCTAAAAGACGCGGGCTTTGACGTATGCGTTTGCAGCGACGCTCAAAGCGCCGCGGATCTTGCTTATGAACAAAAATTTGATCTTTTTATCTTTGACGTAAAAATCCCCAAAGGCGACGGATTCTCACTTTTAAAAGAGCTACGCAAGAGCGGCGATCGCACCCCTGCGATATTCGCCACGTCGCTAAATACGCTTGATGATCTTGAGGTTGGTTTTAAAAGCGGCTGCGATGATTATCTCAAAAAACCATACGAGCTAAAAGAGCTGCTGCTGCGCGTTAATTCTCTCATAAAGCGAAACTTCAGCCACAATTTTGATGATTTTGTAACTATTGACGACGAGTTTAAATTTTACTTTGCAAGCAAAGAGCTACGCAGATCGGGCGTGCCCGTCGCGCTTTCAAACAAAGAGCGCGAGCTGCTGGCGCTTTTTTTACAAAATAAAAACAGGCTTTTAAGCAAGGATGAAATTTTCTCCGCGATCTACGCTTTTGACGAAACTCCGAGCGAGGAAGCGCTGCGAACTTATATCAAAAATCTACGCCGCGTCCTAGGCGAAGAGCACATCATAAACCGCCGCAACGCAGGGTATCTGTATGTCTGAAAAGACCGCTTTAACGCTTAAAATTCTATCTTTATATCTCATTTCAAGCGCGTTGTTTTTAGGATATTTTTTCAAGATAAATTACAGGATGAACGAAGCCGCGCTGCTTTCACACAGGATAAAAGAGCTAAAAGAGATCAAAATGATGATCTATATGAAAGCGAGCATGGATGGGCTGGAATCGCTAGCGGACTTTGAGCGCGAAAAGGGCGTGAGTGCGTGTATATTTAAGCCAAACTCTGATGAAATTTACGGCTGCGGCGGTGAGCTCGGAGCACTTGATAAAGCGAAGCTAAAGGCGGAATTTATAAGTGGCGGAAGGCTAGGAATTTATGAGAATCTGCAAAATATGGAGGAGCGAAACGCCTTTTCCAAGGCTAAAATCATTCTGCTTGGAAGTAGCGTGCAGGGCGAAATTTTAACGCTTCGTATCAAAACAGCAGCGATGATGATAGCGCTTTTGGGTGTGATATTAGCCGTGGCGTTTTATCTGGTTCGGCTAGGCACAAAGCCGCTTTACGATAAGATCGACACACTAAATCGCTTCATCAAAGATAGTACCCACGAGATCAACACTCCGCTTAGCATTATTTCTATGAGCGTCGAGACAATGCGGCACGCAGAGCTTGGAGAATACAACGCCAAGCGCGTCGCTAATATCGATCTTGCCGCTAAGACGCTTTCGCGCATCTACGAGGATCTCGTGTTTTTAACCTTCGGTATGAATAAGGAGGGCGAGATTAGCTCGATCGATCTAAAGAGCCTCGTCGCTTCGCGCTGCGAATATTTCGCGCCGTTTATTCAAAAACGTAGACTAAGCCTTAAAACCGATCTTTCAGATGCGAGCATGAGCGCGAACGTCTATGAAATTTCGCGCCTGATCGACAATCTGCTAAGCAATGCCGTAAAATACGCCGATGCAGGCGGCTACGTGGATGTGCGGCTAAGGCGCGGCGAGCTGGCGATCTCAAACAGCGGCGAGGGGATCGATAAGAAAAAAGGCGACGAAATTTTCAGGCGCTTTGCGCGCTTTAACTCAAGCGAGGGCGGCTTTGGCATCGGGCTTAGTATCGTAAGCGAGGTCTGCAAAAAATACTCCTTTTCTATCTCCTACGACAGCGTGCCGGGCGAGATAACGACCTTCCGCCTTACGTGGCGCGAATAAAATTTTAAAATTTAGTGAAATTTAAAATTTAAAAGCAGCCGCCTGCGGTTTAAATTTAATCGTCGTTTGGTCGCTTAAATTCCGCGCAAAAAGGCTCTAATTGCCGGAGCGTTTAAATTTAATCGTCGCTTGTTTTTGTTCTAAAACGGAGCGTGGAATTTTATCAGTCGTTCGCTTTGCGCTCGTAAAATGACCCTAAAAGTTATGGGTGCGGAATTTTATTCGTCCACGATTTTATAAAATTTAGCTTTTATTTCTCGATAGATATATCCAGTGGACTATATCGCTAAGCGAAATCACGACAAGCATACTCATAAACATCGAGGTGGCTGTGAAAAACGATATCCAGCCAAATAGGCTCTCTCTGCTCGCAAAAGTAGGAAATATCCGTCCATTGCCTACTCTGTGTGGGATGCCGTTTACGGCAAAATCGGCGTAGAAATAATTGTTTAAT
>NZ_CALEDC010000231.1 GCF_937949835.1 uncultured Campylobacter sp. | reverse complement strand
AGACCAAGCATTTTGACGGCTACTAAGTTAAATTTGCGCGGAGCGTGAGTCGTTTCGCGCGGTTGCGGGCAAATTTGAGCTTAGGCTTTGCCGTCAAATTTATCCGTATCTTTCGCCGCCAAATTTACCGCACCTAAATTTTAAAATTTCCCGCAAACGCTTTTAAATTTCTAACGTTTTAAACTAGCAAGATATATAATTGCCTTATGAAAAAGGCGAATAATTTAAGCAAATTTGATAAAAAGGCGCTAAGGCTTCTCTTTGCGGTACTTTTCGTGCCGCTTTTCGTCTCGCTCGTTTTTATCTATGAGCTATCGGTGTATGATAGCTCGCGCGAGCTGCCTGCGGGCGCACAAAAGATCGGCGGCAGTGATTATTACAACATCGGCGGCAAAATTTATCTACGCTCTTGGAATCTCGCTCCTTACGAGCTAGAGGGCGACGCGGACGCGGCGAGCTTTCGCGCGCTTGATACCGGCAGATACTCCTATACAAACGTCGGCATGGACGCTAGTAGCGTATTTTGCGGCGCTCGCAAGATGTCGGGGCTGGATCCCGCTCGCACGCAAAAGATCGGCTCTCGCTACTACAGCGACGGGCCCGTAAGCTACTTCTGCTCGGACGTTACGCAGCGCACGGGCAGCGCGATAAGCTACATTTACAAGGTATTTTTCCACGCGTTTGGGCTCTCCAAATGGCCGCAGGAGTACAACTACCCCTACGCTAGACTTGATACTAGCGCGCCTATCTCGCCGCTGACCGAGAGCCCTTACGTCGCCACAGACGGCGAGCGGGTATTTTACGAGGGTAAAATTTTAGCGGGTGCGGATGCAAAAAATCTACAACAGATAAGGCTAAAAACCGTATACGAAGACGGTCCCGATTCGCCCGCGCACTTTCGCCCGGTCGATCGGTGGCTAAGCGACGGACGCAGCGTTTATGCGGACGGCGAGAGGCTAAATTTCACGCCTAGCGAGCAGATGTATCTCGTGGAGCCAAACGCCGGTATAGAGTTTCTTTATGATCCAAAGGCGGGCGCAGTGCTAATGAACGGCGAGAGATTTGACCCCGCAAACGAGCCCTATGCGCCGCTAAATTTTCAGAGCGGGCATCAGGAATACATGCTGTTTGCGAGCAAAAACGGTATATTTTATCTAAGCAAGGATAAAATTTTAAATCGTCCGCGCGGCAGCGGCGCCGAGGGCCGGCTCAAAGACGCGTTTTGGTACGTGTACTATAAATTTGGCGCAGACGCCAGCCGGCTAAGCGCGCTAAAAAGGGCGGGCGATAATCCGTTTAAAGGCGCCGTGCGGCAGATCTCGGAGAAGCTTTTTAAGGACGACGCGGGATTTTATTATCTAAATTTTTACTCGCATAGCGTTTACGTCACGGGTCGCAGCGGCAGGCATTTGGATAAGCGGACAAATTTCATCGATCTGCGAAAGATCACGCTTGAGATACATGACGAGGAGGTAATGGCGCAGATCGCGGACGAGGCGGCGCGCAACCCCGAAATGTCACAGCTCATCTTTACCGCGCAGGACGTGGAGTATGAAAACGGCGCGGCCTTTTATATGTATTGCCTTGTGGCGGTTTTATTGCTCGGAGCTTGGATTTACAGCTACCTTAAAAAACGCAGCTTGCGGCGCAGCTAAATTTAGCGGTGCGGCGGAAGATAAATTTAGAGCGAGACAAAAATACTGACGTCGTGTTATCCAGCGCACTCTTGGCTAAAGAAGTAAATTTTAAGAGCGGAACGGCACGGCGGAGCAGTAAATTTAGATAGTGTTGCGGTTGCCAGCGCGGCAATCCGGCAAAATTTATGGGTGCTGCGATTGCGGGTACGGCAGTGCGGCAAGCGGGATGCGATTGAACGTGTGTCAAAACTTGGCCGGTGCCGAATTGCCGGTTTGTTGGCGCGTAGTAAGCTAGCTAGATGGTGCGAGGCGGAATGATTGCACGCCGAAACGGCGGCGGCTTTTGTGCCGTTAAATCGTGCGATCTATTTTGGTTGGAATTTTGCAAATATACCGATAAAACTTTGGCTAAGATTCGCAAAACACCGCAAATACGGTATTTTATTTTAAACCGCCTTTGCTACTTATCTAAATTTAAGGGGTAAGAATATAAACTTCAAATATTCATAGTCTGGAAAAATAGAATTTCTAACGCTGTGTAAATTTACTCTACTGGAGTTTGAAACCGCCACTTGCCATTTCCGAACAAAGAGGTAGAGCATGTAAATCTACTCCACTGGAGTTTGAAACAATTGCATAAGCCCTATATCTACGCTATAACCTTTGGATGTAAATCTACTCCACTGGAGGTTGAAATAAAGCTCTTTTTGCGCCCGCGCAGAAAAGGTATAGGGTAAATTCTCTCCGCTGGAGTTTGAAACCTACGAACTTCAAACCTTAAGCCCATAAAAATCGGAGTTTTAAGTACTGCTGCATTTTACTGCGCCTTGATTTGTGCTCCGCCTGACAAAATTTATGCTAAAAAAATACATTATTGACGATTCCAGCTTGGATATTAGCGGATTTAAATTTTTGTCGTGTTTTTAAAATCAATCATACCGAAGCCAAAGTCCAGTTATCTAATGAATTTTAAATTTGCCGGGCGTTGAAGGGCAAATTTATATCGGAGTTTTGCTCTAGCTCTCGATATAGGTTTTGAGTTTGCGGCCGATTTTTGGGTGTTTTAGCTTTTTGATCGCCGAGCTTTCGATCTGGCGGACACGCTCGCGAGTGATGTTGAGCTCCTTGCCTATCTCTTCAAGCGTGCGGTCGCTCTCGTCGTCAAGCAGTCCAAATCGCATGCGAATCACCGTGCGCTCGCGGTCGTTGAGCTGTTCTAAGATATCGTCGATCTGCTCTTTTAAGTCGGATTTTAAAATTTGTTCGATCGGCGAAACCGAGCTTTTGTCCTCGACAAAATCGCCGAATTTACCGTCGTCCTCGTTTCCGATCGGCGCTTCTAGGCTGATCGGCTCCTTTGTGATTTTGATGACCTGCTTTACCTTATCGACGCTAAGACCTACCTCTTGCGCGATGACGTTGATATCGGGCTCCTTGCCGCCTTCTTGCATATATTTGCGCGTGATTTTATTAATTCGATTTATCGTCTCGATCATATGGATCGGGATGCGGATCGTGCGCGCTTGATCAGCGATGGCGCGCGATATCGCCTGGCGGATCCACCACGTCGCATAGGTCGAAAATTTATAACCGCGCTTGTATTCAAATTTATCCACAGCCTTCATAAGCCCGATATTACCCTCCTGGATGAGGTCTAAAAACGGCAGCCCACGGTTCGTGTAGCGCTTGGCGATGGAGACGACCAGGCGCAGGTTGGACTTCGCCATGCGCGCCTTTGCATTGTCGCTGATGCGCTTGCCGCGCTTGATCTGCTCTAAAATTTCTTTCAGCCGCTCGGGCTCGAGATTGAAGCTTTTTTTGCTCGCCTCTTTTGTCAAAAAGAGCTTTTTAATATCGACGTAGGTCGAAACCATCGTAGCTTCCGGCACGCGCGCGATGATGTCGTCCTTGCTAAGCCTCGTGATCTCTTTTAGAATTTTTTTGTGATTTTCGCGCAGTTCGGCGCTAAACATCGGCAGCTTGTACTCTAAGCGTTTGAGCTCCTTTTCGAAGCCCTCGTCGCTTTTTAGCGCGGTCTCCATCGATTTTACGATCTCGGTGATGAGCTTGCTGGTTGGCCCCAGATCCATGAGCTTTTCTTTTAAAATTTTCTTTTGTTGACGCACAAAAAGTACAGCCCATTCTACAACCTACTTGACTTGAAATACAAACTGTACAATAACTTCCATAGTCCATAAATACAGTTTCAATTATTCTATTATCATATAATTTAATCAAATATTTTTTTGTATTATCTAGCTTTGATTCATATTTTGTATAAATTGAAGAAGTATTTATATATCCTATTTCCTTTAGTTTTTCAATTAAAACTTTAGGCAGTTGCTTGCAGTTTTCTATTTCAAAGTTTTTCTTTTGATGCATAAATCTAAAAAATTGTTCAGCCCTAAACTTTTTTTCTCCCAAACTTAAAAATAAATCTTCAAGCTCTTCAATTTTCAAAGAGTTAAATTCTATTTTTTTATTTCCCATTCTTTTCTTCCTTTAGAATAAAATCTCTTAACAAATAATCAACAGACATAAATCGAACTTGTTTTTCTTGAACTTTACCTTTGATTTTTCTAATCAATGTATAAGCAAGTTCTCCTGCCAGTCCCGCTCCTCTTGCTGTAATTATATTGTCATCGATACAAATTGCATCTTCTTTTACATTTGCATCAAGCAATTCATCTTCCATTCCCGGATAAATTACAGCATCTCTTCCGGATAAAACACCTGCCTTTGCAAGAACTGAAGGTCCTGCACAAATTGCAGAAATCAATTTGTGCTCTTCGTCAAATTTCTTTATAATATCTAAAACTCTTTTATCATCTCTGATATCAAAAGCAGCAGGAAGTCCTCCGGGAATAATAATTCCAGCATATTCTTTT
>NZ_CALEDC010000230.1 GCF_937949835.1 uncultured Campylobacter sp. | reverse complement strand
TCGCTTCAAACACTAGCCACCTCTATCTCAAATTTAGCGCTTATGCCGTGCTTTAGCTTGGCATTTACGTCGTAGATCCCGGTCGTTTTGATAGCTTCGGTCTCTAAAATTTTCTTATCGATTTCGATCCCCTTTTGCTCTTTTAGCGCGGTTGCGATCTCATCTTTGGTCACCGAGCCGAAAAGCGCGCCGCTCTCGCCCGTCTGTTTTACGATCTTTACGCGGATCTTGGCTAGCTCCTCGGCCAGCTTTTGTAAGCTCGCGACCTCGTATTTTTCTAGCTCGGCTTGCTTTTTCTTATCCGCTTCAAATTTACGCAAAACCTCCGTCGTAGCGGCTTTGGCGTAACCCTTGCCGATTAGGAAGTTGTTGCCGTAGCCGTCCTTGACCTCTTTTATCTCGCCCGCCTTTCCGAGCCCCTTAACGTCTTTGATCAGTAATACTTTCATCCATTATCCTTTTAAATTTAGCTTTAAATTTATAAAATTTTATAGCGGCGCGGGCGGATCTGAAATTTAGTGAAATTTCATAAAATTTGCCCGCAGCCGCTCGCGCTTTTTCGATAAATTTTAAAATTTCGTTTTGTGAAATTCGCCCATCCGCCGTGCGGCAAAATTTCAGCTAAAGCTTGCGTCCGTTCTTGCCCGCGATGATAAATCTTAGCGCGCTTAGTTTGATAAATCCGTCGCCGTCTTTTTGATTGAAAACTTTGTCCTCTTCAAACGTCACAAAATCGGTATTAAACAAGCTATCGCTCTTGCTTTCTCTGCCTAGCACGGTCACGTTGCCCTTATAAAGCTCTAGCTTAACCTTGCCGTTTACGTGCTCTTGGGATTTATTTATCAGCTCTTGAAGCAGCAAGCGCTCAGGGCTGAACCAAAAACCGTTGTAGATAAGCTCGGCGTAGCGCGGCATCAGATCGTCTTTTAGATGCGCCGCGCCGCGATCTAGCGTGATGCTCTCGATCGCGCGGTGAGCCTTTAGCATGATCGTGCCGCCCGGAGTTTCGTAGCAGCCGCGGCTCTTCATGCCGACGTAGCGATTTTCTACTAGATCGAGCCTGCCGATGCCGTTTTTAGCGCCAAGTTCGTTAAGCGCAGCTAGTATCTCGTGCGGCTTAAGCGCTTTGCCATTTAGTTTTACGGGATCACCGTGCTTATATTCGATCTCGATGATCTCGCTCTTATCGGGCGCATTTTTAGGGCTTACGGTCCATCGCCACATATCCTCTTCAGGCGCATGGGCGGGATCTTCCAGCACCAAGCCCTCGTAGGAGATGTGAAGGATATTCGCATCCATCGAATACGGCGATTTGCCGGGCTTTGAGGCGATGTCGATGCCGTTTTTCTTAGCATAAGCAAGCAGCTTCTCGCGAGAGTTCAGATCCCACAGCCTCCACGGCGCAATCACTTTAATATCGGGATTTAGCGCGTATGCGCCAAGCTCGAAACGAACCTGGTCGTTACCCTTGCCGGTCGCACCGTGGCTTATGGCGTCCGCGCCGGTTTTTTTAGCAATTTCGACCAGCTTTTTAGCAATCAGCGGGCGCGCGATCGATGTGCCTAAAAGATACTCGCCCTCATAGACGGCATTTGCGCGAAACATCGGAAATACGTAATCTCGCACAAATTCCTCGCGCAGATCCTCTACGAAGATATTTTCCTTTTTGATGCCCAGTTTCACGGCTTTGTTTTTGATAGGCTCCAAATCCTCATTCTGACCGATATCTGCGGTGAAAGTCACCACATCGCAGCCGTAAGTATCGCCGAGCCACTTTAAAATAATGCTAGTATCAAGTCCTCCAGAATACGCCAAAACGACCTTTTTTACATCTTTTGCCATCTCAAATCCTTTACGTAAAATTTGGCGAAATTCTACCAAAAATAGTTTAATAGTTGCTTTTAAGGCAAATATCGCTAAACTCACGCTTATGAGAATCGATAAATTTTTAAACGCAGTCAATATCACCAAGCGGCGCGCCATCAGCGAAGATATGTGCAAAAGCGGCGTCGTAGCCGTAAACGGCGTCGTAGCAAAGCCCGCCAAAGAGCTTAAAATCGGCGATGTAATCACAATAAGCTTTTTAGATAGAAAACAAAGCTTTAAAGTCCTAGCCTTTCCTAGCGCGAAAAATACGCCCAAAAGCGAGCAGGCAAAGTATGTCCAAGAGCTTTGAACTGCTCTGCGGCGAGGATGAAATTTCGCGCCTCGTGCAGGCTCTGCCAAAAAGCGGCATAATATTGCTAATCGGCGATCTTGCCAGCGGCAAAACGACGCTTGCGCGCGCGATCGTGCGAGCGCACGGACTAGACGAGCATGTAAGCTCGCCTACGTTTTCGATCATGCAAAACTACGGCGAAATTTATCATTACGACATCTATAACGGTGGCTGTGAGGGGATTTTAAAAAACGGGCTATTTGAAAATTTATTTGAAGAGGGGCTTCATCTGATCG
>NZ_CALEDC010000229.1 GCF_937949835.1 uncultured Campylobacter sp. | reverse complement strand
ACAAAGAGGCGATGGAGGAGATCAGGAAATTTTTGCAATTCGATGCGAGCGCTACGAAATAGTAGCTCGCCCTCAACGGCTCGCTCGAAATTTTGACCCGCAAAAGGAAGGGCTTAAAATTTTAAAATTCCTAAAGAATTAACGGCTCATCTGAAATTTTAACGGCGGCGGAACGCATCCCTTTATTTTAGCGCGAATGTCATAAATTGGCGCTCGCTAAATTTTACGCACCGTTTACACAGCATCTGCCGCGGCGGAATGGGTTTAAATTTTAAGTCCGCGCATTTTGACTCGCTTTTAGTGCTGCCGCGCGGATGAATATAGTCTAAATTAGATCTTTAAATTTAAGCCGCAAATTTAAGCAGGCCCACGGGCGGCTTAAAAATTTAAATGAATTAAAAGCCTAGCTCATTTAACTTTTTATATCCGTCGCAACCGACTTGAGATCCTAAATCGCAAGCCTTATTTAAATATTTTTTTGCAGTGTTTGTATCCTGTTTTACGCCTTCACCATAGAAATATGAAATCCCAAGATTATAGCAACCGTCGGCAAATTCCAAGCGACAAGCCTTCGAAAATAGCTCGTTTGCTTTTTTAGAATCTCGCTCTACGCCCTCGCCCGAATAGTATAGAACTCCCATATTGTAGCACCCATTGATTAATCCTAGATTAGAATATAACTCATATGCTTTTTTGTAGTCTTGCTTTGTGCCACTACCATTTTCATATGAATTCCCGAGATTATAGCAGCTTTGGGCAAGCTCTAACTCACAAGCTCTAGAGTATAGTTCATTCGCTTTTTGGTAGCTTTGTTTTACGCCTTCCCCTTTTTCATATAAAATTCCAAGATTATGGCAGCTTTCGCCATGTTTTAAATCGCAAGCTTTCAAATATAGCTCGCTCGCTTTTTTATAATCCTGCTTTACGCCTTCGCCCGAGGCATATAAAAGCCCGAGATTGTAGCATCCGCGGCCTTCTTGCAAATCGCAAGCTTTGGAAAGCAGTTCGGTTGCTTTTTTGTAATCTTGCTTTACTCCTTTGCCTGAGTAGTATAAAACACCCAGATTGCCGCAAGCTATGCTATTTTTTAAGTCGCAGGCCTTAGAATATAGTTCGGTCGCTTTTTTATAATCTTGTTTTTCATATAAAGCCCCTAGATCATTACATCCTAACCCATATCCTAGATTACAAGCTCGAGAAAGTAAGTTTCTTGCTTTCTCGATATTTTGTTTTATGCCTTCGCCTAAATAGTGTAAGACTCCAAGATTGTAACATCCTTCGGCAATTTCTAAATCGCAAGCTTTAGAATATAATTCATTTGCTTTTTTGTAGTCTTGTAATGCGCCCATACCCTCTTCGTATAAAATTCCAACGCCAAAACATC
>NZ_CALEDC010000228.1 GCF_937949835.1 uncultured Campylobacter sp. | reverse complement strand
TCGATCCGCAGGGCTTCGTCGCAGAGGGGCCGGGCGAGTGCCTATTTATCGTAAAAGATGGGCTCATCATCACTCCGCCGAACGATACCAGCTTAGAGAGCATCACTCAAAACTCGGTCATCGAAATCGCGCGCAGCCTGGGCTACGAAGTCCGCAGAGAGCGCATCGCTCGCGATCAGCTCTATGCTGCTGACGAGGCGTTTTTTACCGGCACCGCCGCGGAGGTCACGCCGATTAGCAATATCGACGGCAGGATCATCGGCAAGGGCGAGATGGGCGAGATTACGAGCCGCTTGCAAAAGGCGTATTTCGCCGTCGTCACGGGCAAAGACCCAAAATTTGAGCACTGGCTCACTTACGTTAAATAAGGACGCGCATGCCTGCGGATTTGAATGATTATTTTAATAAGAAAAATGGTGACAAAAAAGGCGGGAATTTAAATTTTAAAATTCCTAATTTTGGAGGAATGGGCAAGTTTAGCGGCGTGATTTACGCGATAATCGCGATTATCGCACTGCTCGTGATCGCAAAGCCTTTCGTCACGATCCAATCGGGCGAAGTGGGGATCAAGTCAAATTTAGGCAAATACGATCCGACGCCTCTTGGCGCGGGACTTCACTTTTTCGTGCCGTTCATACAGGACGTATTCGTCGTAGATACTCGCACGCGTATCATCAACTACACCAGCAGCGAAGATATGAGCGCGGGTATCGCTACTAAAAGCGGCACCGCTGGCGGTATCATTAGTAAAAACTCGCTTTCGGTGCTAGACTCGCGAAATTTGCCCGTCAGCATCGACATCACCGTGCAATACAGGCTCAATGAAGCCACGGCGCCCAACACGATCGCCGAGTGGGGCTTTTTATGGGAGGATAAGATCATCGATCCGCGCGTAAAGGACGTCGTGCGTAGCGTCATCGGCAACTATGCCGCCGAGGAGCTGCCTACCAAACGCGACGAGATCGCTAAAGCGATCGACGACGGCATCCGCAAAAATATCGAAGCACTGCCGAATTCGCCCGTAGATCTGCTAGCCGTGCAGCTTAGAGAGATCATCCTGCCGGCGAAGGTAAAGGAGCAGATCGAGAGCGTACAGATCGCTAAGCAGGAGGCTGAGCGCACCAAATACGAGGTCGAGCGCGCAAATCAAGAGGCGCTTAAAAAGGCTGCTCTTGCCAAAGGTAACGCAGACGCCGTCAAAATCGAGGCTCAAGGTCGCGCCGATGCCGCCAAGATCGAAGCCGACGCGCAAGCCTACGCCAACAAAGAGATCGCAAAGAGCTTGGATGCAAATCTTTTAAGCCTTAAGCAGATCGAGACGCAGGCTAAATTTAACGAGGCGTTGCGCGAAAACGGCGACGCGAAAATTTTCCTAACGCCGGGCGGCGCGGTGCCTAATATCTGGGTCGATACGAAAGATAAAGCAAAGCAAAGCGCCATCGAGCGGGAAAATTAAAATTTAAGGCGGTTATACGCCCCGATTTCGCGAACGAAATTTAATAGCGAGTTGCTCCAGGCACATAAGCCTAACTCGCGATTTCGCAAGTTAATCTTAGCGGCGAACTCGAAAGCTCGTGACGAGTAGAACTCGCGCTCGTCGCGGCTTAAGCCTAGCGGTCGCTTAAAATTTAGCCGCCAGGTTTACTCTTTAAATTTACAAGGCTCACCGCTTCGTAAATTTTA
>NZ_CALEDC010000227.1 GCF_937949835.1 uncultured Campylobacter sp. | reverse complement strand
ACGCCGCCCATACCGGGCACCTGTCCGACGCAACCCCTCCCGTCGCACACGGCGCATACGGCGGCATCGGCATCGCGCTATTTTTAGGCATCTCGCCCGTGCTGGGAGCTAGCGTATTTGCGCTGTTTTTGGGGCTGCTCATCGCCTACGTCACGCTGCGAAACACCGAGCGCTTCGACGCCGTAATCGGCGCGATATGGGCGTTTGGAATGGCGCTGGGGATAATCTTCGCCGATCTTACGCCTGGATACAAATCCGATCTGATGAGCTTTTTATTCGGCTCGATCTTAGCGATAAATCATGAAAATTTAATCTTCATCGGCATTTGCGGCGCGGCATTTGCGGCGCTTACGGCGTGCTTTTACAGGCAGTTTTTAGCGATCAGCTTCGATAAGGAATTTGCTCTGCTGCGCGGAGTGAATACGAGCGTCTTTTACTATGTCCTCGTAGTGATGGCGAGCCTCGCGGTGGTCGCGTCGATTCAGATCGTGGGGCTAATCTTAGTAATCTCGCTGATGACGATCCCGCCCTTCATCGCCGAAAAAATTTCAAAAAGCCTAGGCTCGATGATGGCGATAAGCTGCGCGCTATCGGCGCTTTTCTGCGCGGCGGGGCTTGTTTTGAGCTTTAAGCTCAATCTAACCAGCGGCGCTTCGATAATCCTAGTCGCCTCGGTCTGTTTTTTCGTAAGCTCGATCTTTAGCAAACTTCGCGCCTAAAAGCCCGCCCAGCTCGCTAAGCAGGATGCCCGCGAGTATCAGCGCCGCACCCAAAATTTGAAGCGCGCTTAGCTTCTCGCCGAAAGCATACCCCATAATACCCGCGCTTACGGGCTCCAGCGCGAAAATCAGCACCGTTTTTATCTCGCTTACGCCGCGGTTTTGCGCCATTGTTTGGATCACGAACGCCGCGACGGTGGCAAAGATCGAGGTCAAAACCAGCGCGAAAACGAAATCGAAGTTCGGCGAAAAGATCAAATTTCCAAACACCTTTATCTCGCCTTCAAATTCCGCGTGCGGGACGAAAACTGCCGCGATTAGCGCGCAGACGCAGACGCAGATAAACTGCACGATCACAAAGCCGTAGAGATTGCTTTTGTGCGCACAGACGCCCGTAAATACGATATGAAGCGCGTATGCAAACGCCGAAATCAGCGTCAGTCGCTCGCCTATGCCAAATCCCACCGCGCCGCTTGCTCCACTTAAAAAATACAGCCCCAAAAGCGCCACGACCGCACCGCCAAAGGCGCTCGCACCGACTTTTTTACCAAAAAAAGCAAGCATTAAAAAGGGCACGATGACGACGTTGAGCCCCAAAATGAACGCCACCGTCGATGACAGCGCATAATCAAGCGCTATGGTCTGGCACGAAAAATCGCAAAATAGCATCAGCCCGCAAAACACGCCCCGCCCTATCGTGCCGCGGTCAAATTTGACGCCGAAGCGCAGGCAGGCGAGGTAGGTAAAAATGCTCGCCGCCAAAAAGCGCCAAAATAAAAAGCTAAAAACGTCGCCGCTATGCAGCGCGCGCTGAACCGGCACGAAGGTACAGCCCCAAACGATCGCTACGAAAAGTAGCCCCAGATCCCACAGCCTGCTAGGCGGAGCGGGGTTTTGCGCACGGCTTTGCGCGGAATTAGAATTTTGCCCGAAACTCTGCACGGAATTCGAGCTTTGCGTGCAGTTTTGCGTAGAGGCAGAATTTTGCGCGGCAGCAGGGCTCTGCGTAGAATTAGAGCTTTGCGCGAAATCGAAATTCTGCGCGGAATTTAAGCTTCGAGCGGAGCTAGAATTCTCTGCCGAATTAGATTTCTTCGCAAAATTCCGCGCCTTAAAATTTTTCAATCCAAAGCTCTGCGGCGTATGAGCGGAGTCCGGATCGTTTG
>NZ_CALEDC010000226.1 GCF_937949835.1 uncultured Campylobacter sp. | reverse complement strand
AATACTCCCTCTCGTCGTCGTATGTATAGTCGCGGTCTTTATAGCGATAAAGGCATCTTCTCGCACGGAAATTTTAAATCAAACCCGAATTCCCATCAATCAAGCAAACGAAGACGCGAATAAAAATCCTAAAGAAATTTCTATTCGCACCAAAGACGGCACTTTAAAAATGAAAAATCCCGTAAGATTTCGCGAAGATTGCGACGGCGGAGACGGCGATGCCTGCGCCGTGCTTTCGAGCCTATTGCTACTAAATGGCGAAATTTCGCAAGAAGGCGCCAAAGATCTGCTTAAAAAAGGCTGCTACGAGCTTAACGGCGGCGAAAGCTGCACGAGACTCGCAGGCTACGAGGATAGAGATTCGCAAGAGGGTAGAAAACTGTATAAAAAAGCATGCAAGCTCGGTAACGGCGAAGGCTGCTTTATGTTCGGTTACGTCGCGTATTTTGACGACGATGACAAAGAAACGGGTACGCGATACTTTGAGCGATCGTGTGAGTTGCGATTTGCGGAGGCGTGCTATTTTCTAGTGGGAATTTATTCAAATGATCCGGCAAAATCGCAAAGATATCAGGCTCTGTTTGAAAAATATCAACAAGAAAACAACGATGCGATAATCAGCTTTAGGCGCAGATAATTTTACGGCTCAATGCACTTTTGCGCGGCTTCGTTTGCGAGCTTAAATTTGCGCAAATCAAAAGATGTCCTTTGCTCAGCAAGCATACAAATTTTAAATTTTTGCTCAAACCCAAGCGCCGCGTCAAATTTACACAAACGCAAAAAGTAAAATTTAATCGGTTTATAAATTTAAAGCCGACTTCGCGGAGAGATCGTCTCAAATTTACACACAAAGCGCGAGTATGAAAACAAAAGTGCCTTAAATTTTACTCATCACGTCGTCAATGATCGCTTGCGCGCCGTTTCGATCCGCAAGCTCAAGCAGTCCTTTGCTCGCGCGCGCCACGTCGAAGCTCTCAATCAAGCCCAAGATCCGCTCGCCGCTTGCGTCCTCTTGACGTAAAATTTCGCAAAGCCCGCACTCTTTAAGAAATTTCGCATTGTAAAACTGATGATCCGCCGCCGCGAATGGAAACGGCACGAATATCGCCGGCAGGCCGTTTGCGCAGAGCTCCCACAGCGTGCTGGCGCCGCTGCGCCCGACGCAAAGATCGGCGCTTGCGATGAGCTCGTGCATGTTTTTGCAAAAGCCCACGAGCTGCACATCCAGGCCCTGCTGCGCGTAGGTCTGCGAGATGCGCTCAAACTCGCGCTCGCCGCACTGATGGATCACGCCGTAGCCGAGGCTCAAAAGCTTAGGCGCAAGCTCCACGGCAAGCGAGTTGATAAAGCTCGCTCCCTGCGAGCCGCCCAAAAAGATGACCCTCTTAAGCGCCGTGCGCGACCGCGCCGTCTCGAAAAAAATATCCGCGATCGGATAAGCAAACGCGGGCTTTTCATAGGAGCTGTAAAACGCGCGCGCAAAGGGTCTTAGTAAGCGGTTTAGCCGACCGCAAACGGCGTTTTGCTCATGGATAAAAAACGGCACGCGAGAAAGGATCGCCGCGATGGATGCGGGCGCCGAGCTGTATCCACCCACGCTGATGAGCGCGCGGACGCCGTTTTGCTTTAAAATTTTACGCGCCGCAAGCGAAAGGCGCAGGATATTTAGCAGCGAGGCTAGCTTGGCAAAGCCCTTTTTATCGACGACGCCCGAGCTTTGCAAAAAATAGGTGCGCGCAAAAAGCTCGCTATTTTCAAACCACGCGCGATCCTGCCCACGGTTTGAGCCGATGAAGATCGCTCTGGTGCCCTGCTTCGCGAGATGAGCGGCTAAATTTTTAGCGATTATCAGATGCCCGCCGGTGCCGCCGCCGCTGATTGCTATGACCATACTTTTCCTTTAAATTTATAAAATTTCGCGCTTAAATTTAAGCCTCGGCGCGCTTTGGAGTAGAATTTTAAGCGCAAATTCGGCTCTAAATTTACGTCTAAATTTAAATCGCGTTCGCCTCAAAGCCCGCAAAAGCCTTAAAATTTCGCCCTTTTCGACGCCATCAAAACGAGCCCCACCGCAAACGACGCCGCGAGCAGGTGGCTGCCGCCGTAGCTTAGAAACGGCACGGCGATACCCTTAACCGGCGAGATCGACGTAATGCCGTAGGAATTGATAATGAACGAAAAGAAAAACATAAAGCCGATACCCAGGCAAAAGAGGAAATTTACGTTACTCGGCGACTTACTCGCGGTCTGAAAGATGCGAAAGAGCATCGCATAAAATAGCGCCACGATGAGTAAAATCCCGACGAACCCCCACTCCTCGGCTATACCTGCAAGCACGAAGTCGGTATGCACCTCGCTCAGATAGCCTAGCTTAAAGCTTCCAAGCCCAAGCCCCTGCCCGAAAAACTCGCCGTTGTTTATCGCATTTAGCGAGTGTCCGACCTGATACGGCGCGCTAGCGTCCTCTATACGCAGCCCGGCAGCGGTTTCCGGCGACATAAACGACAGCACGAAATCCTGCACGCCGCCCCACCACGAGCGCACGCGATCGACCCTGTGCGCACTCGTGACGATAAAAACGTAAGCAAGCCCCAAAATCCCCATAAAGCTAAAGCCGATGAGCTTGAAGCTAGTGCCCGCGAAAAGCGACATAAAAATCATCGTAAGCCCCAGCACCGCGACCTGCCCCAGATCGTTTTGCACGATGGCGACTAGGATTACTACAAAGCCGAAAAGCGCTACGTAAGGAAGCAGCGTCGCGATCTCGCGCCCGATGCTTTTTTTGGAGTGATCGAGCTTGCGCGAGAAGCTCCACGCCAAAAAGTAGATGAAGCCCACCTTGAAAAATTCCACCGGCGCGAGGTTAAAAAACGGCAGTCTGATCCAGCGCGCCGCGCCGTTTACGTCGGCGACCAGGGATTTGGGCAAAAAGCCCATCGCGAGCATCAAAATTCCCATTATCGCAAAAAGCGACATGCACACCGGCGTTAGGCATTTATCGGGATCGGCGCGCGAGACGATCCACATCACCGCGATGCAGGCGATCCCTACCGCGCACTGACGATAAAAAAAATGTAGTGGCGTAGCGCCCAGCAAAAGCACCGTATATGAGCTCAGCGACAGCGAAAATATCATGCCGATCGTAATGAGCGCGCAGGTGAAGTAATAAAGCCATTTATCGGTTCTCAATCGTCTCTCCGTTTTTAAATTTATTCGCATTTACGCGCGCCGTGCACGCTTCGTCCGCCGCACGAGCTCAAACCTCGCATCGCGCCCGTGCCGCACGGTGCCGATCGCGGCACCGCCTTTTAAAAAGCGTACGGCACGACCACGTATTGTCTTTTGGCACGCAGCACGATCGTGCATCTTTGACGCGCGGCGCGAATTTTATTCTCGCGCATAGGCAGCTTTGGCAGCGTACGCTGCGGGATAGCACGCCACAAGGTACGATCTCGCGTATCCCACAAGTGCGCATTGCCTACGCTCTATTCTAACATATCGCGGCGACTTTCGGCACGCGATAACAAGGTC
>NZ_CALEDC010000225.1 GCF_937949835.1 uncultured Campylobacter sp. | reverse complement strand
ACTCACGGCGCGTTGTAATCGCGCACCAAAAAGCAAATCAAAACGCCGTTCCGCCGGATCCGCCGCGTTTAAATTTAACCCCCGCGGATTTATTCCTTTTCACAAGCGAGCGTCGCCTGCCTAGTCGCACGTTTAAATTTACGCCGCCCGATGCCGATTTTACGATCTGTGCACAACGAAAAAGTGTGATCGCCCACTGCTCCGCACGATAAAATTTAGCCGCACATAGCAGCGTCCTATGCGAGTAAATTTAAAACGCGCCGTATTTATGATCGCTTCAAAATTTCAAGCCAGGGCCGTCCGATTAAAATTTAGCAGCAGGCTAGAGCCGCTGATTAAAACGCGCCGCCTGCGATCGGAACGTCGTTCCAAAGATAGCGCACCTCGCCCGAGCTTATCTCGATGATCGAGTAAAAATCGCCGCAGATAAGCAGATAGCGGCCGTCCGCGCGGCTCGCCAGATCCTTTGCGGCAAGCTTTTTGCCCAAGATTACGTCGCGCGCGTCGCCGTCGTAAAAGTTTGGCGCGAGGTCCAAAAACTCGAGCGGATTTAGCGCCGCCTCGTCCGCAAAGCGCGGATCTTTCAAATCAAAAGCCCCCTCGCTCTGCCGTCTAAGCGCGCTTAGCGTGCCCGTGGCGCCTAGCTTTTCTGCTAAAATTTGCGCAAAAGAGCGCACGTAGCCGCCCTCGCTGAGTGCGACGCGAAAGCTCACGAAGGGGTGAGCGTAGTTTAAAATTTCGGCATCAAAAACCCGCATCGAGCTCTCTTTTAAACTCACCTCTTCGCCCGCGCGAGCGAGCTTGTATGCGCGCACGCCGTCAATTTTCTTGGCGCTGAAAGCGGGCGGGATAAATTTTATCTCGCCGCGCATTTGCGCCATCGCGGCATCTAAAACCTCGCGCGAAAGCGGCGGGATTTGTTCCACGCGCCCTATGTTTTCGTTATCGCCGCTTGGGCTTTGCGCGCCTAGCCACAGCGTCGCGGCGTAAACTTTTGGCTCCTTTTTTAAAAATCTAAAAAAGCGCGCGTATTGCCCGAACGCGACGATCAGCGCGCCGCTCGCGAAAGGATCGAGCGTGCCACTAAAGCCCGCCTTTTTCACGCCGTATTTGCGCTTAAGAGCGCTTAAAAATTTATTGCTGCCGATGCCCGCGGGCTTGTCCGCCAAAAACAATCTATTCATAAGAGCCGATCTTTTCTACGAAATTTGACATTATCACGCGCGAAATTCCGCCGAAATTTATAGTGAGCCGGTCGCCGTTTACCGCCGTGATCTGTCCGATACCAAAGAGTTTATGTTTGATAAGCTCGCCCTTGTTAAAGTCGCTACTTTGCTCACGCGGCGGCTCTTTAGCCACCAAACCCGCCTCGGCTATAAACCTGCTAGCATCGAGCCTCTCGCGCTTGGCGCGATAAAAGCGGCTAGCGGCAAAGCTAAGCGTAAGCGTGCGCTTAGCGCGCGTTATCGCCACGTATGCAAGCCTGCGCTCCTCCTCGATGTCATTGCTGTCGCCCAAAAGCGGGAAAAACCCCTCCTCCAGCCCGATTACGAAAAGATGCTCGAACTCAAGCCCCTTGCTAGCATGCACGCTCATTATATTTATCGCATCGCCCATGATGGCGTCCTGATCGCTAAGAAGGCTCAGCTCGTTTAAAAATTCCGCCAGATCAAAATCGGGCTTATTGCTCGCCTCGTCCTTCAGCATAGCCAAAAACTCGTCGATGTTCGCTACCCGATCGGCGCCGTCCGGAAGCGAGGCGTAGTAAGCCTTTAGCCCGAAAGCGGGCTCCAGCGCCTCTATTTTTTTGATAGTATCGGCTAGCGCGGAGATAGAAGCGATGCCGCTTTTAAGCTCGGCTAGAGCCTGCGCCGCCTTGGCGCTAAGCCCCGCGTCCGGCTCGCTAAAAGCGTCAAATAGACTGATAAGTCGCAGGCGCGAAAGCTCCTCGAGCTTTGCTAGCGAGACCTTGCCGATGCCGCGCTTGGGTACGTTTATGATCCGCCTCATCGAAAAGTCGTCGTGCTCGTCGTTTACTAAGCGCAGATAGGCGATCGTATCCTTGATCTCGGCGCGCTCGTAAAATTTCACGCCGCCTACCATTTTATACGGGATTTTAGCGCGATTCAGCCCCTCTTCCAGCGCGCGCGAAAGAGCGTTTACGCGGTAAAGCACGGCGATTTGAGAGGGCGCTACGCCGCTTGAAAGCAGCTTCTTGATAGCTTCTGCGATCTTTGCCGCCTCGATACTCTCCTCGTCTGAACGCAAAATTTCGATCTTTTCGCCCCCGCCGTTCATGCTAGTAAGGCTCTTGCCGAGGCGGTTTTTGTTATGCGAGATAAGCTCGTTGGCAGCATTTAAAATTTCATCCGTGGAGCGGTAGTTCTGCTCGAGCTTGATAAATTTTACGTTTGAGAACTGATCTTTAAAATTTAGAATATTTTCTATCCGCGCGCCGCGCCAGCCGTAAATACTCTGATCGTCATCGCCCACCACCACGAGGTTTTCGTGCGCGGTGCAGAGCTTTTGCAGCAGCTTGAATTGAATGTCGTTGGTATCCTGATACTCATCCACCGTGATATAGGCGTAACGGCGCGAAATTTCATCGCATAGCCGCTCATTGGCACTTAAAATTTTATACGGCAAAATTAGCAGATCATCGAAATCTACAAGATTATTCGCCGCCAAATACGCCTCGTAGCGCTTGTATGCATCAGCGCAATGCGCGTAAAATCCGCTATACATCCTACTTAGCTCGTCCTCTTCGCCCTTTAGAAGCTCGTCAATATCTTTGGGGCCGATCAGAGAATTTTTGTAGGTTGAAATTTTAGCCGCCAATAGCGACGTGGGCAAATTTATCTCAAAGCCCTTGATGATCTTTTTCTTATCGTCCATATCGATTACTTGAAAGTTTGCACTGCGTCCAAGCTCGCTAATATGAAATTTCAAAAACAAAAGCCCGAATTTATGAAAGGTGCACAGAAGCGGCACGCCGTCTAAATTTAGCCCGCTTATCAGATTAAGCGCTCGCGAGCGCATCTCGGCGGCAGCTTTGTTCGTAAACGTAAGCGTGAGAGTATTTTCCGCAGGCACGCCATTTGCGAGCAGATAGGCAAGGCGCGCGGTGATCGTTTTAGTTTTGCCGCTGCCTGCACCCGCTAAGATTAACATCGCTCCGTCCACGTGGCTCGCAGCCTCGCGCTGAGCGGGATTAAGACCTTCTAAAATATCGCTCATTTTGAGAAAATTTTACGCGATTTTTCGCGCTTAAGCCACTCGGACTCGGGACGAGAAAAATTTACCGCGATAGGCTTGCCGTCCACGACGATCTGTAAGACCGCGTAAAACGGCACGCTAAGCGTGCTTGCAAAATCCTGCGGCCCAAAGCCCGCCTCGAAAACCAGCTCATCCTTGCTAAGATGCGCGCTAGAAAGCGTGTATTCCTCCAGCTGCAAAAAGATCGCGGGCATTTTGAAGCTTTTTAAAATTTCCTCCGGCAGCGGCGGGTCAAATTTTATCTGATCCGTCCTCGCAACGATGCCAAATCCATATCCAAGAGCCAAAACGTAATCCAAAACCGCGCCTATATTTGCACTACTCGCAGCGATAAATTTATCGTCTTTTAAAATTTTATCTATCATCCTAACCCCTCACAAACTCATCTACAAGCGCCGCAACCTGCTCTATGCCGATGCGCCAAAACTCGCTTTTATTGATATCAAAGCCGAATTTCGCCACTAGCTTTTGCGGCGCGTCGCTGCCGCCCGAGCTTAAAAACTCGGTGTAAATTTGAACGAAATTTTCGCACCTGCCGCTCTTATACAGCCCGTAAAGCGCGAGAACCAAAAGCTGTGCGTAGGCATAGGAGTAGCAGTAAAACGGCGTGTGAACGAAGTGCGGGATGTAGCTCCACCAGCTTTTGTAATGATCCTGCAAGATTAGCTCGCCCGCAAACATCTTGCGCGACTCCTCCATCCAAAGCTCATCAATACGGCCGACGCTTAGCTCATCCGCGCTCGCATGCACGCGCCGCTCAAAGGTCGTAAATCCGATCTGGCGGTAAAGCGTAGCGAAGATATCTTCGATCTTTGCCGCAAGCATCGCCCTTAGCGCGGCCTTATCGCTTGCGGTATGCGAGGGCGTATCCGTATCGCGCGCTGCGTATTCGCACGAACCCGCAGAGCCTTGAGAGGCGGCGCGTTTTACGGCGTGCTCGTTTGGAATTTCACCGCCCTGAGCCTCTTGCGAAGCGCTGCGTTTAAAATTTTGCGAGCCGTCCGAGGCGGCGCTTTTAAAATTTAGCAAGCCGTTTAAATTTGAAAAATTTTCGCGCATATAATCAAACACCAGCATCTCGCAGAAAACCGACGCGGTCTCAGCCGTCGTTAGCGGCGTGAAGGAGTTAAAATAGCCCACGCCGTAGCTTAGATACTGATGTATCGCATGCCCCAGCTCGTGCGCGAGGGTAAATACGTCGCGGCG
>NZ_CALEDC010000224.1 GCF_937949835.1 uncultured Campylobacter sp. | reverse complement strand
CGAGCCGTCGCGACGACGCGAAACGAAATTTGCGCGCTCCCTCTAAAGGAATTTGCGGTGAAATTCTAAACCTACGCTAGAGCCCACGACGACATTTAAATTTTATAAATTTATGCCGAAGCAAAATCAAATTTAAAATTTAGCAGCGCTTTCTGCGCTCGAATTGTGCTCAAATCGCGGCTAAAATTCTACCCTCGTCTTTACCTCAAAAAGCAGCTCGCCGTCCACCGCCTTAAGCCCGCCGCTCTTTATCATCTCGCGAATTTTACTCGTGCCAAAGCTGCTTTTTTGAAGCAAAATTTCAACCAAGTCTAGATTCCTGATCTCATAAATGCACCGATCTATCAGCTGCGAAGAGCCCAGATCGTCGAAATAGAAAAATCGCCCGCCGTTTGAATAGACCCAGCCGTATAGCCCGCCGTGCACGCCGCCGACCCTGCGCCACTCATGCGGCAGCTCGAGCGCGAAAAGTCCACTTTTGCGAGCGACCAGCCTGCGAGTGCTGCGGCCGCCGCCCCAAACTTCGGCACCTTCTAAAAAATATATCCGCTCGCCGCTTTGAAACACGCTGCCGCTAAGCGCGTGAACTTCGCCCGCAAAGGGATTGTCTGCCGCGCGCTTTTGCTTTTCGTCGTTCTCGTCGAAATAGTAGATGCCGCTAGGGGAGGCAAAAAGTAGATGGTTTGAGTGCGCAAGCTGCCTATTTAGCGGAGCATAGGGCGCGGCGGCGGGGTCAAATTTTAAATCATTCGCAAAAACGTCGCCGCTTTTCGCATCCCACAAAAAATAGTCCAACCGCTGCCTCAAAAGTTCGTAATGCCCGCCGTTATCGCGCGCGTCAAGGCGCAGGTTTTTAAAATACACGTTCGCGCCGTCTGCGGCATAAACGCCGCTAGCGCGCCCATCGCTTCCCTCTATTCGGCGCAGGCTCGCGGCATCGGCGCCAGGCAAAACCTCTCCTTTATAAAACGCGCGCGAGCCCTGCGCAGCGTAATACACGCCCGCGATTTGGCGCAGATCCGTAGCGTCCATTCGTTTAAATTTATAAATGTAGCTTTGCGGCTTGGGCGCATCCCAAAAAATATGCGCCAAGGTTTCATAAGTGAGCTTAAGAGCTCCCAGCGCGTCGTTGGGTACCGCCTCGCCGTCGCAAAAATAACTGATCCGCCCGTCGCTTACGTATCCGAACGCTACGGCTTTCGTGCGCGCGGGCTCTAGCTCGCTCATCGCGATATTTCCGCAATATACGGCGTTTTTATCCGCCGCGACGTTGGAGCGGTAGCCGGAGCCGAAATCCAAAACCCGAAAGCTCGCCGCGTCCGCGTCCGGTATCGCAAAATAGCCCGCGCCCACCACGAGGGCGTAAATTTCATCTCCTTTTTTATAAAAATCGCTGTATTTGATCTGCTCATCGTCCCGCGGCGAGTAGTCGTCGCTGGAATTTATAACAGCCGCCAGAATAAGCACGCTAAAAGCCGCGAATACAAATATCGCGCCAAGCACGATCTTGCGCCAAAGCGGCATGTCCCCGCTCCTTTTTTGCGGCAGGTCGCTATCTTTCGCCCGCGAAGGCTTGTCGCTTTGCCGTGTAAAATCCTCAAACATCTCTGACCTTAAATTTTAAATTTACGCCGCTTGTTGATCGCGGATTTTCCGCGCGACTTAAATTTTAAATTTAATCGCAAAGTTGAAATTTTAAAGCGGCAAAATTTAGATTTCGCACGGTATCGAAGCGCTTTTAAAATTTAAGATAAATTCTAAAGCGACGCGGTAAGCGAGCGTAGCGCAAAGAGGGTGCCGCCGCGCGCTGTATTATTGCGCCGCCAAAATGGCAGCGCGGCAGCGAATATAACGCGCCGCGGAGAGCAGAGCACGGCGCAGAATAGCACCGCGTCTTGGCGCGGAAATATTGCTGCGGTAGCGGCGCAATTACGCGATGAGCTTTTGTATGCGAGCCATGAAATTCTCGCGCGATTTGCGTTTAAAATTTAAACGCGGAGCACCAGGCTAAATTTAAGAGCAAAATTTCAAAGTTAAGCTCACACCTTTTAAAATTTAAAAGCGAAATTTCAAAAGGCGCAGTCGCTGTCCGCAATACCGGCGCGCAGCAAACCGCTCAGAATTTAGATGGACGCTCCGGTGCGACGCAAGTCGCGTCAAATTTAAACAGACCGCATCGCCGCAGGGCGGATATTTCGTCATGTCGAAGCGAGATAAAATTCTGCGTTGCCGCCGCGCCGAAGCGAAATGGAATTCCGCATCGCCATAAGATGGACGCGAAATAAAATTCAGTGCCACCGTGAGATGGATGCGAGATAAGGCTCCGCGGCGGAGCAATAAAATTCCATCGCCGCGCAATCTGCGGCGATTTAAGATAGCGAGGTAAAGATGAATCCGACCGAACTCAGAAGACTTCGCACGCAAAGCGTGCTAAAGCAACTCATCCCCGAAGCGCTCGCGAGCCTCGAGGACGAGCTTTTGCGCGGGCTGTGCGTGACCGACGTGGAGTGCAAGCGCGGGCGCTACGACGCGTTCGTGTATCTGGATAAAAACGCCTTCGACGAGCGCGAGCAGGAATTCGTGCTCGAAAAGCTCGGCCGCGTGGCGAGATATTTGCAAAACTTCTGCGCCGAGGCGGAGGGCTGGTACCGCTGCCCCGCGTTTCACTTCAAATTTGACGACCGCTTGGAGTATCAAAACAAAATGGACGATCTATTCGACAAAATAGAGGAGGAGCTGCGCAAAAATGGTTGATTTAGAGGCTTTGGCGCGCGAGTGCGGCGTGCAGCTTTATGACGTGGAGACGGTGAGCGAAAACGGCAAAACGATCTACCGCATCAGTATCACGAAAGCAGGCGGCGTGGGCCTAGACGACTGCGAGCGGCTATCGCGGCTGCTTTCGCCGATTTTCGACGTGGAGCCGCCGCTTGAGGGCGAGTGGACGCTGGAGGTCGGCTCGCCCGGGCTAGAGCGCAAGCTAAGCAAGCCGCAGCATTTCGCAAACTCCGTGGGCGAGCTGGTGCGCCTAAGCTGCACGGACGGGCAGAAGCTAAGCGGAGAGGTGCTAGACTGCGAAGGCGGCGTGCTTAGGCTACGCACGGACGATGGCGAGGCGAGCGTGCGACTTGACGAGATCAAAAAGGCGCGAACCTACGTGCAGTGGTAGCGGCGCGGATTTTAAAGCTCTGTGCGCAGCTTTGAAATTTTGCGAATGAAGCTTTAAAATTTGCCGCGCGAGATTTGCTTGTTTGAAATTTTGGCTTGGAATTTCGAGATTTAAATTTTAAAATCGCTTTTGAAATTTACGGCTCCTAGTTGTTTTTAGCCGCTCTTGATCTCTCGCGGCGATTGGCGTAAAATTTTAAAATTCCGGTGCCGCTTGTTTGTTTTGAAATTTTAGATTGCCGATAAAAAGTAATTTTTCACGCCACCGGGCGGCGCTTTGAAATTTCAGATCGTACCGCTAAAAAGCAAGCTTCGCGGCGATTTCTGCTGCGTAAATTTTAATTCCCATGCCGCACGTGCCGTTTTGAAATTTCATGTTGCGTCGCTAAATGATAAGTTTTGCGTGACGATTGCGCGTTGCTTTAGAATTTCACGTCGCGCCCGAAAGCGGCTAAATTTAAAATTTACGCGCTGTTTCGGCGCGGTAAAATTCCACGCTGAAATTCCGCCCGTAAATTTTTGATACAAAATTCCTGTGTCGAATTTTGCCTTAAAATTTTATCTGTAGAATTTTAAGGCAAAATTCCGCCCATAAATTTACGCTTTAAAACTCTGCGGGCGGAGGTTTGCGTGCCGTCCATCAGATAATTAAAATTCCGTCAAGCGGCGCGGGTATTTGCGGCTACGAAGCGGAGATGCCGATTGTGGCTAACAGCACGGGCGAGGTCATGAGCCCCACGATCGTAAGGATCCACGCTAATATCGCTATTACGAGCGAGGCTTGCTTTTTGACGGCTTGATAGGTCGCGGCGATTGCGCACAAAAATGCAAGCGGAACGAAAACGATCCCTAGGAAAAAGATCCCTAAAATCGCGAAGACTATGGAGAGTATCCCAAGCACGTTTGATTGGGGTTGAACGGTCGGTTGTTCAGACATTTTAATCCTTTGAAGAAAATTTGTGTAATTCTACCCCCCCCCTGAATTTGAGCTGAAATTAAGCCGTGCCTTTTGGGGCTGTATATTCACGCTCGATTGCGGTTCTGCCATGGCGCCTATTAAAATTTTACTTCGCAAAGCCGGCTCGCAGCGCCCAGTTCGCAAAGCCAGCTTATGTGCGCTGCCAGAAGCGGTCGTTTGCATGCTGGGTGTAAAATTTGCCGTCCGTGCGAAACATACGCCGCAAAATTTGCGATTTAGGATAAAATTCTAAAACCTGTGGTAAGATTTCGCAGTTTTGTTCCCGCGCGGAATCTTGCTCCTACACATACGGCGCGCGGCTTGCACTCTGATAAATTTGGCGCTTAAAACGAGCTCGCTCTTGCAAGTGGGCTAAGTGCGAGGTCGGCGTCATCCAGCGCAGCGAGGAAGAGCGCAGGTGGCTGAGTTGGTTTGCGCCCGAGGCGCGATTTGCTGGGAGTAGGCGAGTTCTCCGCTCTGCCGTAATTTTGCTAAGCAAGCGCGGCGGAGCGGGACAATTTAAATTTTGGATTTTGTATGAACGACGAATTTTACATGGATTTGGCGCTGCGGGCTGCGTGGCGCTATCAGGCCTTGACGCTACCCAACCCCGCCGTGGGCTGCGCGCTGCTGGATAAGAGCGGCAGAGTTCTAAGTATAGGCGCGCATAAAAAGGCGGGCTTTTTGCACGCCGAGGCAAACACCGTTTTCGCCGCGCTGTGCGATCTGGGCGCAAATTTCGCGCAGGATTTCGCTTGCGAATACGCCCGCAAATTCGGCGTTAAATTTCAAAACACAAAAGCCCTAAAAAGCGCTCTTTTGCAGCCGAGCTTCACTTATGATTTTATCTTAAACCGTCACGGCGGGCTTTTGCGCGGCGCTTGCGCCTACGTCACGCTCGAGCCCTGCGCGCATCGCGGCAAGACGCCATCTTGTGCCGAGCTTTTGGCAGAGCTAGGCCTATCGCGCGTGGTAATCGGCACGCGCGATACGAACACGCAGGCTGCGGGCGGCGCGGAAATTTTACGCTGCGGGGGCATAGAGGTGAAATTTGACG
>NZ_CALEDC010000223.1 GCF_937949835.1 uncultured Campylobacter sp. | reverse complement strand
CTTCCGATCTTCTCATTCGTTCACTGCCGCGCCTTTTGTGAAAGTGTTTTTTGGCGGAAGAGCAAAACCTTAAAAGTATGAAATTTTAGTGAGGTAAATTTTAAAAAAAGCGAAGTTTTGGCTGAGTAAATTTCAAAAGCGCGAAATTTTAACAAGACGAAATTTTGACGAGATAAAATTTTAAAAAGCGAATTTTAAAGCGTGGCTTCTGCTAGCGTTTGCGCAGGCTCATGTCGGCGCTTTTGGGCTAAATTTTCAAAGAGCGGGAATTTCAAGAGAATGAAATTTGAAAAACCGCAAATTTGCGAATAAATTTTTAAAAAGGAACATAATGAAAATCGCGGTTATCGGCGCGGGCAAATGGGGCAGCGCGCTTTTTGACGCGCTTAGCGCGAAAAACGAATGCGTCATCACTTCTCGCACGCCAAGGCAAATTCCGCATTTTGTAAGCGTGAGTGAGGCATTGGAGTGCGAAGCGCTCGTTTTCGCGCTCGCGGCGCAACAAACCGCGCAGTGGCTGGATCAAAATTTCACCTACAAAAATCAAAAAATTCTAGTCGCTTCCAAGGGCATCGACGCGGCTAGCGGCAGGTTTTTGAACGAAATTTTTGAAGCGTATGTCGCGCGCGGCAATCTTGCTTATCTATCGGGTCCGTCGTTTGCCACTGAAGTCATGCAGAAGCTGCCTTGCGCGCTCGTCGTAAGCTCGTGTAACGAAAATCTAGCCGAACTTTTCGCAAGTGCCTTCCCTGCCTACATCAAGACCTACACGAGTGGCGATATCATCGGCGCAGAGGTGTGCGGCGCGTATAAAAATGTCATCGCTATCGCTAGCGGCGTTTGCGATGGGCTCGAGCTCGGCAATAACGCTAGAGCGAGCTTGATCGCGCGCGGCATCGTGGAGATCGCGCGCTTCGGCAAATTTTTCGGCGCGCGAGACGAGACCTTTTTGGGCTTAAGTGGCGTGGGTGATCTGTTTTTGACTGCCTCGAGTGCACTATCGCGAAACTACCGCGTGGGACTAGGGCTTGCGCGCGGCAAAGGGCTCGAGGAAATTCTGCGCGAGTTAGGCGAGGTCGCCGAGGGCGTGGCTACGACCGAAGCGGTCGTAAATATCGCGACAAAGCACAAGATCTACGCTCCGATCGCTACCGAGGTCGCGCAAATTCTGCGTGGCAAGGACGTAAGGGCGAGCCTAAAGGACCTGCTACGCAAAAAATGAGCCGTACGACGGAATTCTCTCGCTAAATTTTAGCGGTGAATTCGACCTGCATAGTTTTGATTTATCCGCTATGTTTGTGAAATTTAGTTGCCGGTTTGCGGATTTTGGTCGTTGTTTGTTTGGATCTGTTTACGCGGCTTTGATTTAAAATTTTGCTTTAAGCTTGAGCGCAAAATTTCAAAGCGAGGTCGTAAAATTTTAAAACATTTAAGATGGATCGTAGGTAGTTTAGAAGCGCTACTGCTTCGTTCTGCTTGTAGCCGCCGATGGTCGGCAGTGGAGAGTGGAGCATATTGCTTGTCTGTGACCGGGTAGGTCAAAATTTTTGATGTGTCAGATTTAAAAATTAAGGCGTAGTATTTTTTCTTTAGACGAGGCGGAAATGAGCCGAATGAAAGAGCGTATATTATAATACGTGACTGAAATTCGGCAAATTTCCAACGACGTATAAAGGAAAAAGAGGGGCTGCTAGGTATTCAGATCAGGATAATCCCACGCATTATATTCATCCGTCAGATTATCATTCTCCGCCCCTTTGCAGCACAGCCACTCCAGCCCGCCGCGTCTCTCCATCACGACCTCTTCGTCGAGCCCCGCGCAGTCTGAGCCGTGCACGCGGGCATTGACGCACGCCCAGTGGTAGCGGTAGATGAGATCAAGCGCCTGTAAAATTTCATCCGTATCGCGCAGCTTCACGCGCGCCGAAAAATCGCCACCGCTAAAGGTGTCCATCACAAAGGCGCAGTCGCAGATCTCGCTCGGAAAGCTAAGCTCATCCACGAGCCCCATGGCCCACATCAGCGCCCACAGCGACTCGTATTTCCAGCCCATATTTACGGCCTCGTCGCGGCTTGCCTCGCCCTGCGTGACGCGGCGCTCCATGCGCGTGAGCTTGTCTATGCAGCCGTAGCGATTATCTAGAAAGCCCTGCACGCCCTGCTTATCCTCATCCGCGAGCTTGCCCTCGTCCCTGATCGAGCAGGCGCACATTACCGTCGCGTATGAGCAGATCGCGCGAGCGATGACTTCGTCCTTTTCGCGCGGGATGACCTCGTCCGTCTCGTACCGCAGCGGCAGATGGAGGGTAAACGGCACGCCTTGGGATTTTAAAATTTCGATGCTTATATCCTTGCGCTCTTGCGCGGTCTTGCCGATCTTTGCAGCGTTTGCGCTATTTTTGCCGCCTTTTTTAAAAAAATCCGAAAATGCCATGAGCTCTCCTTAAAATTTTAAATGTATTTTAAAACAATCGCGCAAAATTTCAGCTTACGGCGACGACGCAGGTTTTTTAAATTTAAGCTCTACAAATCGGACGGAAATTTCACGCTGCGTTACGAATTTATGCGGCGCCGCGCAGGCTCGCCCGTGCCTTCTATGATGCTTCGATACATATCGTCGTAAAATATCCTTACGGGCGATTAGGGCTCTTGCGGCGATTCCAGCGAGATAAAAAAATTTAAGCTTTGCCTTAGATCGGTTAAGTTTCGAAGGCCATTCGAACCGGTTTTGGCGGCGCCATAAGCGCTGCCGCTTCTTTTTTACAAATATACCGTCCCGCCGCAGTCGGCAAGGATGTCTGCGGTATGCGGAATAAAATCGCCGAGCGGCATAAG
>NZ_CALEDC010000222.1 GCF_937949835.1 uncultured Campylobacter sp. | reverse complement strand
GCTAAATTCGCATCTCCACCGATACCCATACTATTTGTAAGCATATCATAACCATAAATTTTGGCAGTTTTACCATTATCGCTATCACTTAAATGACTCGTAAAAATATTTTTGAAATACGCTGAAATCGGTCTACCCTCCCAAGATAATGCAAAAAAAGTAGCTACTTTCATGCCCTTTTTCTTAGGCTCTTCTTGTAGAGCTACAATTTCACTTAAAATATCATCAAAAAAGCTCTCGTTTAAGCCAGATAAATCCGTTAATATTTTATCATTTTTGACATCGACAGGATTGAAGCAAGAAAGCATATTTTTTACAGCTTTTAAAATCCCTTTTATAAATTTAGGCGTATCGTCTTTTACGGCTTTGCTAATGAATTGGACATTAGGGAACAAATTGCCAGAATTCGCGCCTATGCCAAATCTACAAACTATTAAATCATCTCTTGAAATATTGTTATTTACCGATATTTCTTTGCTTTTAATATCGCAAAGATAAATTTTAATAGCATCGTATTCATAGCTCTTGTTGTTGATTTTAGTTTTCTGTTTATCATAAATTTCACCGATACTAGAAAAAATTTTAACTATATCGCCCAAAATTTATCCTTTCTAAAACATACCTGAATTATAACTAATTTTAATTATATTGTCAATAGTTATTGTGTTTTAATGAAATAATTTGCCTTTTTTGAATTTTTATTATACAATCGGCTTTAAAGCAAGCAATCATCCTTTCTAGGATTTGAAATTTGTGCTTTAATGCAGTCTTGCTTTACAACCTCCAAAACCCCTACTCCGTAGTTCATGCACCCACTTCCAGCGCCCGCGCCAAGGATCAAATTTATTAGTTCTGCATTAGCTACAATTTTCCATCTTGCTTGCCACGCATATACCGGCTCGCGATTGTTGCCGTAATAGAATTTCACAGATTTACCCAGCTTTTGCCACAATAAATTTAATTCCATTTCGCCATCATATTTTCGCCCCATAATCGTCTCAAATCGCTGTAAAATATTCGTCTTCATCATCTCAAGATGCCTGGAGTCTTGCGGCTGCAGATAAATTTTATGCCCCAAAAGCCCGCTTACTGCGCACGCCACGTAGCCTTGCACAATAGCTTCGTTCTCGCAAATTTTATGATTTTTCGCTTCGACGGTAGTTTGCGTAAATAGAATTTCACCCAAGCTTAGCCTGTCTTTTAGCACTGCTAGCGCGATTTTACGTTCAAACTCCGGTTCGCATGAAGCAAATCGCACGCGCAAGTCCTCTCCTCGCAAGATAAAATCAAACACCGTGCGTTTAAAAATTTTACCGCTTGATTCGTGCCTATATCCTACGTGCTCTGAAGCCGGCAGATAGCGATAAAGAAAGCCCTGAATCAGCTGCGAGAGAGATTTTGTGATTTTTAGATTTTTAGTTGGTAATTTTGCGTTGATGATTAGCATTTGCGCTCCTTTGCGCGGTAAAATTTTGCCCAAGGTTCGCGCAAACCTTGGGCAAATGAGCTCTAAGTGAAATTAAAATCCTATCTCTTTGATATCGGCAAACTGCAAAAACGCGCGATAAATTTGCCCGATATTTGCGATACGATTTGCGCGTATCTTGACATCCTGAACGTTTATCATTACGTTATCGAAAAAATTATCAATCACGCCTTTAAGCCCAAATAGCGAGCGCAGATACCCACTCACGTCGTTTTCGTTGAGCTTAATCGCCCTGAACGCCACATTTAGCGCACGCTCAGCGTCGTGTTCGAATAGGTTTTCGTCCACCGCGCCTATTTTTTCGTCCTTGATGATATTGGCTAGGCGCTTAAAAGTCGCGAAATTTTCCCCGAAATCCGCTGCTGCTGCGATCTCGCCCAGCGCCTTTATGGCCTTGCTTAGTCGTAATAGATCGTTTTCGCCGCTTGCGATGCACGCCTTGATCACGGACGGATTTATCTCGTCAAAAATTCCGTATAACCTATCTTTTATAAAATCCAGCAGCTTAGAAATGTCAAATTTCTTATAATTTGGCGCTAGCTTCTGCGCCAGCGCATTCGCATCAAAGCTCAATCCTTGATTTAGTAAAATTTTAATTAGCCCAGTAGCTGCGCGGCGAAGCGCATACGGATCTTTATTGCCGCTTGGAACTTTATTGATGCTAAAAAGCCCCAGGAGCGTTTCAAATTTCATCGCCACAGCGATTACGCTACTAAATACACCGCTTGGCAGCTCGCTATCCTCGCCGCTAGGCAGATATTGCTCGCGTATCGCGCGGCATACATGCTCTGCCAGTCCAGCATGTGCGGCATAGTAGCTGCCCATAATGCCTTGAAGCTCGCTAAATTCGCCCACCATCGTGCTGCTAAGATCTGCTTTACTAAACATTACGGCATTTTCTATATCCTGCGCAAAATCCTTTTTGCCGATCTCCGCCTCAATCTGCGTAGCATAATCCGCGCTCAGTGCCCTTGCTACCGCTAGCTCGCGCACTTGCTTATCATATACCGAGTCAAGAGCTTGCATATAGGATATTTGTTTAAGTTTTTCAGGGCTAAATTCGGCTTGCAAATCGCTTTTCCAAAAAAACATAGCATCGCTTAGGCGCGCGCGTAAAACTTTTTCATTGCCGCGTACTACAAGCTCGTCATCATCGGTGATCGCATTACTAACGACAACGAAGTGATTGCTTAAGTTTTTACCCTCGAAAACGGGAAAATAGCGCTGATTCTCCTTCATCGAAGTGATAATGACCTCTTTTGGCACGCTTAAAAAATCTCGCTCAAAGCTGCCTAACAGCGCCGTCGGATACTCGGTGATCGCCGTTACTTCATCCAGCAATGCAGGATCGACCTCAATCTTAAAGCCATGCTTTTTCTCGAGCTTTGCAAACTCGCTTAGAATTTTATCTTTTCTTTTTTGCTCGCTTAAAATTACGCCGTTACGCTCCAGCAGTGCGAAATAATCTGCGGCGTCTTTAAATTTAATCGCTTCATAGCCAAATTTTCGGTGCGGAAAAAATGCAGCCGCGCTTCGCACGCCATAAATTTCAAAATTTACGTTTTGACCGCCCAAAACGCAGGCTATACTTCTTATCGGACGGATAAACTCAAACTCGCCGCTACCCCAGCGCATAGCGCGTCCAAAATTTAGCGATCGTAAAAACTCCTCTACCATTTCGCCTAGAATTTCACGACTATCACGCCCCTTTTGCACCGCAGCGTGGTAGAGCACCTCTTTGCCACCTATCTGTCGAAATTCCAGCTCGCTTTCGCTTATGCCGCATTTTTTAGCAAAACTTAGCGCTGCAGGGCTCCACGCGCCGTCTTTTAGTGCAACGGACTTAGGTGCTCCCGTGCTTACAATCTGTGCATCATCACCACGTTGCGGAAAATCCTCGTGAAATAGCACAAATCTACGCGGGCTAAATTCAAAGCGAAAGTCGCTATTTATGCGGTTAGCCTCAAGCACCGCGCGCCATTTTGGCGCGATATTCGCACGCTCTTTTAAAAACGGGATCGCAGGCAGCTCCTCGACCTCAATCTCAATGAGTAGTTCCATCTTTATCCTTTTTTCGTTGATTTCGTTTTTCGTTTTTCTCCATCATTTCGCGGTTAAATCCTACGATCATAAATATCATAAAAAGCACGAAAAGTGCGGTTATAACGGCGTGTATCATTCTACTATAAATTCCTTTTGCCCTTTATAAATCGTAAAATAGGCATTTTTAAATTCTAAATTTTTGCCATTTTGCACAGGAGCGCTTTTGCGAAAAATTCTAAACTCGCCCGCGCCTTTTAGATCAATTATGCCATCTTTAACGTCGCCTTTGATCGTGCTTATCACATCTCCTGCGCGCAGCTGCCGCACCGATGCGCTAGGCAAAACGTATGGTGCGATAGAGCCTACGTTGCCGCTTCTAGATACGATCTCAAAATCGTCGATCTCAAAGCTTTGCTTATAAAATTTCGTCTTTTTTACTAGCAGATCGAGTTTATCGCCTAGCCGCAGCCCGCTGCCGCCATAGACAAAAACTCCGCTTCCATCTTGGGAGATCGCAAAGCCGTGGCGGTTTGTAAAGCTCACGACTGCGCCTTTTATCAGCACAGGCTCGCTTATAATGCGCCCGTAAAGCTCCTCTATCGTGACGGTCTTTGCGGAGCTAGCGGTATTTTTAGCTAAAAATTCTTGCTTTTTCGGCATAGATTTTAAAGCGCCTTCGTTCGTCAGAATGAAGCTAATCGGGAAATGATCGGAAGTGAGAGAGGATTTGGCAAACGCGAAGCTATCCTTTTTATATCCCGGCTCGCTACTAAAAAAATCGTCGCTAAGCAAGATATGATCGAGCACCGCGCCACTTTCATGAGATTCACAAGAGCCAAAATGCTTTAACTGCGAGCAGGGATGTAGCGCCCATAAATCGCTAAATCCATCGCGCTCGATAAGCTCGTTTAGCAAAGAATTTCGCCCGAAATTCGTATTAAAATCTCCCGCTACGATAGCGCGTTGGTGCCCTTGCAAAACCTCGCGTAAAAAGGCGAAATTGCGCTTGCGCTCGCTTAGCGGATTGCGTGCAGAGAGCATATGCACTACATAAAAGCTAAAATCAGTGCCGCCAAGCGCAAAATCAGCGCGCAAAATATCTCGTGTTTTAAGCTCTATCGGGCGGTAGGTTTTTTGAAATTTTATCGGTATGCGCGACATCACCGCCACGCCCGCAGGTGCAGTCTGTGCGCGCGAAAAAGCGTAGAATTTATAGCCCGCCTTCTGCGCAAGCGCTTTTAGCACGGCTTCGTTTTCGATCTCTTGCAGCCCCAAAATATCGGCATTAAGCGCGCTTATCTCATCCGCCACCTTTTGTAGCTTGCGCTCGTATTTTTGCTCGCTCCAGCCTCCGCGCCCGATCTCAAAATCCGCGTATTCCGTGCCGTCATCCTTGCCATCGAATAAATTTTGCACGTTAAACGATGCGATTTTCAGCTCCGCGGCACTCGCGCCGCAGAAAAACATCGCAAAAAGTAGCGCTAAAACTCGCAAACCGCGCTCCTAAAGTCGAATTTATCGATGTTTTGGCGGATCGCTTCGTAGGTTACGATGCCCACGCTGGTGGCTAAATTTAAACTGCGCCCCGCCCCGCTCATCGGGATCGTGATGCAGTTTTCGCGGTTTGTGCGCATGATCTCAAGAGGCAGCCCGTGCCCCTCCGAGCCGAAAATCAAAAAATCGCCCGGCTGAAATTTCGCCTCATAGTAGAGCTTGTTTGTCTTCGTCGTCGCAAAAAAGAAGCGCTGCTTAAATTTCTCGTTCGCCGCCATAAACTCGTCCCAATTTTCCCAAATTTTAAGATCCAAGCTCGCCCAATAATCAAGCCCCGCACGGCGCAGATGCTTATCGTCGATGACGAATCCCAGCGGCTTGATCAGATGCAAGCGGCAGCTCGCATTGACGCACATACGCCCGATGGAGCCCGTGTTTGTGTGGATCTGCGGATATACTAACACGATATTAAACATCAAAAATCACCGATTTTGCATGAGCAGAATTTTGCGATTTAAAATTCCGCGAGGCAAAGTTTTGAGATTTAGAATTTTGCAAAGCTAAATTACGCAGCTTGGAATTTTGCGCAGTAAAGCCTTGCAAATTTGAATGGGCAAAATT
>NZ_CALEDC010000221.1 GCF_937949835.1 uncultured Campylobacter sp. | reverse complement strand
GGGATGGGCGACGGTGCGGGTCCGGTAATGCCGCCAAGGGGCGAGATGCCGTGCAATCAAAACGCGGGCGCCGCTCCGTGCCCTATGGCGCAGTAGTGCCGCTTACGAGCAAGCTACGTAGTTCCGCGCGCCATTTGCGCGGAATTCTACTTTATCAAAACATGGTGCGAGAATTTTAGAATTTTAGCTTGAAATTTATGCGGCGTAGCGCCGATAAAATTTCGCAAAACCTTATCGGCGCAGGCAAGGTTTTGAAATTCTACGCCGAGAAATTTTATATCGCGAAATTTAGAATTTCGTAGCGGCGGAATTTTAATTTAGCTTGAGCCAAGACGCGCTGTTTTGCCATGATAAAATTTTGCCGTGAAATTTCGCAATTAAAATTTACGTGGAATTTCACAGGGTATAATTTCAAAAATTCTACGCAAGGAGGCGGGCTATGGCAAGGGTTTTGATCGTCGAGGACGAGGGGATGCTGCTAGATATGATGTGCACCTACATGCGCAGCGCGGGGCACGAGGTAAGCGGCAGTAAAAGCTACGACGAGGCGCTTTCATTAGCGTACGAAAAGAGCTTCGATCTGTGGATCTTCGACGTCAAAATCATCGGCGGCAACGGCTTTGCGCTGCTTCGCGAGCTGCGCGAGGCCGGGCGCGGCGCACCGTGCATTTTCACGACGTCGCTAAATACTCTGCAAGACGTCGAAAGCGGCTTTGGAAGCGGCTGCGACGACTACCTCAAAAAGCCTTTCGAGCTAAAAGAGCTGGCTCTGCGCGCGGATAATCTACTAAAGCGCACCTTCGTCCACAACGCCGCCCTGCGCGAAAATATCGGCGGAGGTTTTAGCTTCGATATGGCTCAGCACGCGCTTTATCGCGACGGAAGAGCCGTGCCGATGCCGCAGAAGCAGGCGCGGCTTCTTGCTCTGCTTCTGAAAAACCGCGATAAATTCCTTAGTAAGGATGAAATTTTCGCCGCGCTGTGGGACTACGACGAGAGTCCGAGCGAGCTTAGCCTGCGCGTTTATATCGCGGAGCTGCGAAAAATTTTAGGCAAAGATCGCATCATAAACGCCTCCAAGCTCGGCTACAAATATATCTAGGAGCGCACCGTGTCCAAAATGCGTCAAATTTTACCGATTTTTTTGCTCTACACTCTTACTAGCGCCTTGTTTTTAGCGCTGGTAAGCAGCATATTTTACGAGCGGGAGAAGTTTTTTATCGCGGATCGCGATGCCTTTGCGATCAGGGATTTTAAACACGGCTTAGAGGCTAAGCTCGCTCGCGGCGGGCGCCTAAACGAGAGCGATTTTGATGCCATGCAGGCATACGCGGCGGATCTGAATAGCAGCGATGAGATCGCGCGGGATTTCGAGCCGAGAGATGACGCGCCGCGCGTGTATATGGAGGGGCTGAGTAGGATCGAGCAGTTTAATCTCACCGCCAAGGACGGCACGGAGTACTACGTAGCGATCAAAACGGAGGCGCTTGAGGGCAAGCTCGCGGCGCTGAAGCTTAAAATTTTAGCCGCGAGCGCGCTTGTTTTGGCGCTTATTTTGTTGATCGCGTATTTTATCATCCGCCTTTCGCTGCGCCCGCTTTATGAAAAGATCGAGTTTCTAAATGGCTTCATCCGCGATACGACGCATGAGATAAAGACGCCTCTTAGCGTGATTTTGATGAGTATCGAGCTTTTTGATACCGAGCCGAAAAAATATCTAGGCAATATCAAGGCGGGCGCAAATACGATAAACGCGCTCTTTGAGGATCTAACCGCGCTAAGCTTAAACAAAAGCGGCAGCGGGCGAGAGGTAAATTTAGGCGAGCTGGTGCAAAGCCGCATAGAGTATTTCGGCGTCTCTGCGGAGCAAAAGCGCATAAATCTACGCGCCAATCTGCGCCCGGTAGCCTTTTGCGCGGATGAGTTTAAGCTGCGAAAAATCATCGATAATCTGCTTGGCAACGCGATAAAATATTGCGACGAGCTCGGCTGCGTCGAGGTGAGCCTGCGCGAGCGTTCGCTTCGCATCAAAAATAGCGGCGCGGGCATCGCGCGGCAAAATTTGCCGCATATTTTTGAGCTTTACACCCGCTTTGACGAACGTAACGGCGGTTTTGGCATCGGGCTTTTTATCGCCAAAAAATACTGCGACGAGCT
>NZ_CALEDC010000220.1 GCF_937949835.1 uncultured Campylobacter sp. | reverse complement strand
CCGCAAAGTAATTTATAGATTATGCGGCGGATTTTAATTACTCTAAATCTAAAACTTCTTTAAATTTCAAGCCAAATTCTTTTTCATAATTTCTATTATAAAATTTCGGCGCGGCGGTGATTAGATATTTACGTCCTTTCTCGTTTCGCAGTAGTTTTTCGCTAAAAATTCGCTCCAAAAATTCCTCTTTCCACCTGTCATTCGCCATAAAGCCGTCGCCTTTAGGCTCGATAAATATTTGATAATTCAGCTCCTCTCCGCTAAGGCTTTTGCAAAATAGCAAAAAATCGGGCTCGAAAGCCTGCCCCTTTTCGTCATAAATTTTTAGCTCCCTCTCGTTTCGCACAAGATAAATTTCACTAAATTTTTGCGAAATTTCGTTTGCATGCTTAGCGAAAAACTCTACGAAAGCCTTCTCTTCACTCGTACCGTAATTTGCATTAAATGCATACCATTCTTTATCGCTTACAACCCCTTCTTGCCCATCTGTTCGTTCATCATTTTTAGCGATATTTAGGCTTTTATCCTTAAAAATTTCATTAAATTTTTTACTTTTATATTCACTCGCCTTATATTTTGAAATTGTTTCAAAATTATCTTTTATATGCCTTAAAAGCTTTTTTGCGGCAGCTAGATACTCATCGCTAGAAATAACCCTCTCATCGGTATCGCTTATAAAATTTACGCTAAATTTATCCTCCAAAAGTTTTAAAAACTCGCTTGTAGATTTTATATCGGTAAAATTTGCTTGCAAATTTTCAAAGTAAAAATACTCATCCGCGCTCATCGCTACCCTCAAAATATGCCGTGGAATTTTCTTTTCTTTAAGTATTTTGCGTGATTTAGCAGTTAAATTTTCATCATTAAACACAACCTCCTTAAAGACCAAATTTGACCCAAGCGTAAAATCTATTTCCTTTGGTATCTCTTCAAATTTAGCCTTATCATATCCCATCAGAATTTTGTCGTTATGCCACACAAGAGCGTTTTTATAAAAGCTAGTCGCCTTAAAGCTATCCTTTAGCTTAAGCTCCTTGCGAACCATATCTTCATCATAAATTCCAACATCCCTTAAAGCCGTCTTTAGCTCACTTATATACCTACTATCATTGCTTGTGTGATAATAAATTTCCTCTAAAATTCTTAGTTCATTATCTACGTCTTTATCGAATTTCCTTTTAAACTTATCATCTTCGCTGTTTATTTTAAATGGAAAATATCTAGCCCCTCGTCCGATTAGCTGAGCTTCGCTTATGGTTGTTTTACCAGGCTTACCGTTTCTACCGTCTCTGCTATCATAAAGCCTAACAATATCAAAAAGGTTTAGCACGTCCCAGCCCTCATTTAGCTTATTTACAGCAAATATCGCTCGCACTGGATTTTGCTCGTCCTCAAGAGAGTTTAAAACAATCTGTTTTTCCTTTACCTCGCTTTCGTTATTTACGTTTAGGCAGTTTTGTGGTTTGAAATTTTGTCTTATCCTTTGTGCTAGATTATCGCTTGAAATCCCATTGGCGTCAAAAAATTTAAAAGCCTTAGCTAGCGTTTCATCTTTGATTTCGTTCCTAAATTTATCTACAAAATTTGCGTCCGCTTCGTCTACAAGCCGCCTAAATTTCTCTTCATTTTCGTTTGATTCTTTTATAGTTTTTGACTTAAATAAAATTACGGGCTTTAAATTTATATCATGATTTGCAGCCAAAACACCTCTATATAAATTAAAAATAACAGCACTCATCATCTTATTTTCATCGCTCATATCACTTTTAAAAAGCTCGATTTCCTTTGAGTATCCCTGCTCTCTAAATGCCTTTAAATCATATTTATAAAGTACTTTGTCTTTATATTTTTCAGCGATTTCTACACTCTCATAATCCAAAGTCGCACTAAATTCAAGCAAAAGATTTTTAGAATTTATTTTTAAAATTTTAGCAACCGTGTTTTCCCAACTTGGTGTTTGGAACTCTTCTAGAATTTCAGTATTATTCTTTGTGTCAGCACTTAGATGATGAGCTTCATCGGCAATCAAAACGATATTTTTATCTGCCAAATCCTCAAATGTAACTGCATTTTCTCTTGGCGAATTTAGGTCTGAGTGTAGCTTTTGGATTGTGCAGAATTTGATATTTATCTCATTTTCGTTTTGTATACCCTCAAAATTCTCGCACTCTTTTATAAAAATTTCCTTACTGTTTATAAAAATTCGCTCAGTAAAGAGATATTTATTAGAATTTGCGTTTAAGAAATTTTCTTTCGTCTTTTTGATGATATTGTCGCTATTTACGAAAAATATAAAATTCTTATATCCTTTCTCAAAAAGATAAAGTATAAGCCCAGCCATAACAAGCGTTTTACCGCTTCCAGTCGCCATATTAAACATCGTATGAAGAGGCAACTGCGGCTTACCGTTAAAGTCGTTTTCATATAAAAGAATAAATCTCTTAAATGCCTCTTTTTGATACTCTCTAATCGTAAATTTTAAATTTTCGCTCACGCTTTTTGGTAAATTTGCGGCTTCAATCCCACGCTTTCCAAACTCGCCAGTTAAAATTTCATGCAGGAATTTCATTTTCTCTCTCCGTAAAAGCTGGCGCTCGCTTCTTTTTCGTCATCCGAGATTTCAAAGTCCGCATCATTAATAGAGCTTAAATTTACGTAAAGTTGATTTTTGTCTAAAAACTCATCTAGTATCCGCTTTTGCTCATCTAGACTTAAAGTCTCAAACTCGTCTATGTTTTTGCTAAATTTTTTCATATCGACCTTGTAGCTTAAAAATGCGTTATTATCTATCTCTTTAAAAATTTCTAGCATCTCTTTTTTATTTTTTGCTTTAAGGATTTTTTCTTTAAAAAGTTCATTGTGCTTTTTAAGCTCAAAATATACGAATTCGCCGCCGCCTTGCCAATCTAAAGCCCTGCTTACGCCACCTTGTTCGCCCTCAATCACATTTTTAAGCCTCTCTTTGGTTATCGTTTCTATGTAATCCATCTGCTCGATAGCGATAAATTGCCTATTCATTTTCATCGCAACCGCCGCAGTCGTCCCGCTTCCAGCAAAGAAGTCAAGGACTATGTCGTTTTCGTTTGTTGAACTTTGTATAATTCTTTGAATCAATTTTTCAGATTTTTGTCCTTTTACTTCATCTGTTCCTAACATTTTAGACACAGATTCACCAGAGTAGCTAACTATTGCAATACTATTTAAATCGTCATATTCGTTTGCATTCCATACATCTTCAATAGGATATCTTTTAATTCTAGTATCAAAATTTATTTTATTATAAATATTACTGATTTGCTTTTTATCCATATCGTAATCACATAATATGTCCGTAAGTTTATTCTTACTAATTAATTCCTTAAAATTTGAATTATCTATATATATTTTATTAAAGAACATTTTATTTTTATTTTTTGAATAGAATAAAATAGAGTCATGATTTCTAACATAATTACTTACTCCTGTTTTATATCCAGACAGCCAACCTATTCTCCAAATAACCTCTCTTTGAAAATTTTCTAAACCAAAAATTTCATCCATTAGAACTTTACAATAATGGACTTCATTGTAATCTAAATTTACATAGATACTGCCATCCTCTCTTAAAAGTTCCCTTGCTATTTCAAGGCGATTTTTCATAAAAACAAGCCAAGTGGAGTGATTAAAACTATCGTTGTAGTTAAAGCTATCGTTACCAGTGTTATAAGGCGGATCTATATAGATAAGTTTTACGCGCCCAGCAAATTCCTTTTTTAAAGAGTGTAAAGCCAAAAGGTTATTGCCTTTTATTAAAAGATTATCGGTGATAGTATCTTGCGGCAGATTGCGAGCGAGATTAATCTCGGCATTACGATTAAATTTATTTACTAAGCCGCCTTTAAGCTGCGTGGAACTGACTGACTGACTTTGACGGCTGATACGCTCGAATGCAGTTAGAACTTTTGGATCGCAAAGTTGGGTTATCTCATCTCTAGCTAAAATTTCATTAAAAAATATCTCGTTACCCTTATCATCGTCATGGCTTGCACCGCCTTCTAGAACGCAGTCTTTATAAGGAAAATTTAACACGACTTCGCTACTTTTACCGATAAATTTATCTTTACTAGAAAGTCCGATTTGGTTTTTAAAGCTTGTAAAGCTATCCGGCATAAAGCTCTTTAGCTCCAAAAAATCACAAAATTTATTTTGCATAAATACCGTTGCTCCGCTAATTTCTTTAAAAAATTCGCTCTTTATCGTTTCATTTCCTAACAAAAGAGATAAAAGCTCGCCGTCAAAACTTCTAGCTCGCTCCAAAGCGACCCACTTTTTTATCTCGCCTTTTTCATCTAAAAGATCGTTTTGCGCCTTTAGGCACGACTTTAGTTCATCATAAATTTTCATATTTTCTCCTTTTATTTTAGCTCGACCCAATCTTTTACCGTGTTTAGCGAGGTTTTAAGCGGGACGAAGGCTTGTAAAATTTCTTGCGTCATTTTGTGCCATCTTTAGTTTTTTGCTCGCTCTATTTTTTCTCCGCGAATTTCACGCTTGCATAGAGGTAGCTTGCAAGCCCTAGTGCGCCCAGTATCGCGCCCGCCTCGCCTATGTGTTCAAGCCCGAATTTCGTTGCGATCTGATGCCCCAAAAGCGCTCCGCCGCCGATGCCTACGTTATATATCGCCGAGTAGATCGATATCGCGACGTCGGTAGCATCGGGAGCCAGCGCCAAAACCCTAATCTGCAAACAAAGCCCAAAGCCGGAAATACCTATACCCCAGACGAAAGCCGCGAGCAGCAGCGCCGCGCTCTCTGCGACAAAGATTTTTAGCGTTAGCGCCGAGGCTAGGATAAAAAGGATCGAGCAGATCAAAAAAGCGTTCGCAAATGAGCGGTAAAGCTTTGAAAAAAGCATGCTAGCGGCGATGCCCGAAGCGCCGAATGCAAGCAGGACGTAGGTTACGAAGTGATCGCCTGCGGGATTAAATTTCGCCACGAAGGGCTCGACATAGCTGTAGGTCGTAAAATGCGCGCCTACGATCAAAAACGTCAGCAGATACAAAGCAAGCAGCATAGGGCGCTTTGCAAGCATCGGCAGGCTCGCAAGAGAGCCCGCGCGCCTGCTTGGCAAAAACGGTAAAATTTTCCAAAGAAACAGCGCCTCCGCCGCCGCAAGCGCGCCGATCGCAAAAAACGTAATCCTCCAGCCGAAAAGCTCGCCGACCACGCGCCCCAAAGGAAGCCCCAAAACCATCGCCAGCGAGGTGCCCAAAGCCAGCATGCCGATGGCCTGAGAGCCTTTATTTATCGGCGCTACGCGCACGACGAGCGATGAGGTGATCGACCAAAAGATCGCGTGCGAAATCGCGATGCCAAGGCGCGCAATTACCAAAACGGCGAAATTCCACGCAATGGCGGCCAGGACGTGGCTTAGCGTAAACAGTACGAAAAGCCGCAAAAGTAGCCTCTTACGCTCAAGCTTTGAGGTTAGCAGCATCAGCGGCAGTGAGAGGATACTCACCGCCCACGCGTAGATTGTGATGATTAGCCCCGTGCTCGTAACGTCCATACTAAAATCCGCCGCGATGTCGCTTAGCAGCGCCACGGGGATAAATTCCGTCGTGTTAAAAATAAAGGCGGCAAACGCCAGCGCGATAACTCTCGTGTAGGCGATTTTATGAACGTTCATCGGTTTTCTCTCCGGCTTTTTAAATTTGGCTTTAAGTTTAGCATATTTAGCGGTTTTTAGCTTTTCGAGTTCTACTAGGAATTTTAAAATTTTAAAATTCCGCGTCGTATATACGTGCCACGCCTTAGGCTAAA
>NZ_CALEDC010000219.1 GCF_937949835.1 uncultured Campylobacter sp. | reverse complement strand
GTGCTTTGAAAAATATATGCTAGCGTAGACGTAATAGATGATCTGAAATAAAATTCTGCCGAAATTTACGGAGTTTGCGGCGCTTAAATTTAAATTCGCCCGCGCGAGCTCGTTTTTGAAATCCTCGTCTGCCAGCAGCGATTTTAGCGCGCGTTGCGTATCGTCGAAATTGCCGCGCACGCCTAAAATTTTAAGATTTGCCGCGCTTTGTTTGACCATCTGCTGGCGCTGTATCTCGCTCGTGCCGCCCTGCGGGTAGAGGCAGACCGCTCTGATGTTCTCATCGTCCGCAAAAGCCTCCAGCGTCGCAGGCCCCGTGTCGCCGCTCGTGGCGCACATTATTAAAAATTTTTCATTCCTGGATTTTGCGATGCTTTTTAAAAGCGCGCCGAAGGGCTGCAGCGCCATATCCTTAAACGCAAGCGTCGGGCCGTGGTAAAGCTCCAAAATATAGGCGTTTTCGCTTAGTTTTTTGATCTGGACGGGGCAGGCGGGATTTTCAAATTTATCGTAGCGCTTTAGCGCACTCTCAAAGATCTCGCTGCTTACGTCAAAATCGAAGCTCTCGATGATTTTAAGCGCGATCTGTTTGTAGCTCAGCTCCTCGCACTGCTTAAAAAAATCCTCGCTCAAAAGCGGCAGCCGCTCGGGGCTGAAAAGCCCGCCGCCGCTCGCGCTCGGATTTAGCAGCGCGTAGCTAAGATCCGCTTTTTGCGAAAAATCTCTCGTTGAAACCAGTTTCATCTTTTTCCTTTTTAAAATTTACGCCCGCCTAGGCGCTTTAAATTTGATCGTTTGGACTTTGCATGGACTTGCGGCATTATGGTTTTAAACCTACCGCATCCGTGCTCGCGCCTAAATTTCTTCCTTTATCAAACTTCCTATGCCGCCGTCCGTGAAAAGCTCAAGTAGGATCGAGTGCGGAATTTTGCCGTTGATGATATGCGCGGCACTTGCGCCGTTTCGCACGCACTGCAGGCATGCATCGACCTTTGGGATCATGCCGCCTGAGATCGTGCCGTCCTTTTTAAGCTTCGAAATGAGCGCGGCATCAAGCTTGCTGATTAAATTTCCCTCTTTATCGAGCACTCCGTCAATGTCGCTTAAAAATATCGCCTTGCTCGCTTTTAGCGCGGCTGCGATCCTGCTGGCGCAGAGATCGGCGTTGATATTAAAGCTCACGTTTTCGTCCGTCTCGCCGCCCGCAAGCGGGGCGATCACCGGCAGATAGTCCTTTTGCAGCAGGTCGTTTATCAGCTTGGTGTTTACCTCGGTGATCTCGCCTACGAAGCCGTATTTTTTCTCATCGAGGAATTTTGCCCTCAAAAGCCCGCCGTCCTTGCCGCTGATACCGATCGCGGGCGCGCCGTTTTGGTTCAAAAGCGCCGTGATCTCTTTATTTACCGCGCCGCTTAGCACCATCTCGGTAATTTCGATCGCGTCTTTATTCGTTATGCGAAGCCCGTCCTTAAACTCGCTCTGCACGCCGATCTTATCCATGGTCTGATTGATCCTTTTGCCGCCGCCGTGCACGACGATGATCTTGATGCCGACCATATGCAAAAGCACGATGTCGCGGGCAAAATCAAGCTTGAGCGTATCGTCGGTTTGCGCCGCGCCGCCATATTTGACGACGAAAATTTTATCTCTAAATTTACGGATATAGGGCAGCGCAGAGATGATGACTTCGGCGGTTTTGCTCTTTTTTATCATAAAATTCCTTTAAAAACCTTATTTTATCATAGCTTGGTTTATGTAGTTTTGAATTTTGCGGATAAAGTTTTCGCTTAGCTTCAAATTTAGCAAAATCACCGAAATTTCCGCGCCCAAATCCCTTAATTTCACGTAATCCTTCGCCGTGCAAAGGATATGCTCCGCGCCCTCGCGCCTTAGCAGCTCTAAAATCTGCTCTTTTTTGAAATCGTAATGATCCGGAAAGAAGGCGTGGGCTTTTGCGAGCGGCAAAAACTCTTGCAAGCGCCAAGGTTTGGCGATAGCGCTGATTAAGATCGTGCGGGATTTTTCAAAACCAGCCTCTTTGGAATTTAAAATTTTATCCGCGGCACCTGGATTTAAATTTGAAATTTCATCTGCGGCGGTTTTTAAATTGAAATCCGAAATTTTATCCGCAGCGGAATTTGAAATTTCGTCCGCAGGATTTGAAATTTCATCCATTCCGTTTAGCCCCTCTTGCAGATCCGCCGCCGAAACAATTTTAAACTCCTGAGAAATATCGCTGGGTGCGGGTATGAAATCTGCAAATTTATAAAAAAACGGCGGGTATCGATACGCGGCGAAGGGCAGGCAAAAGGGCAGCTTCGGCGCGCTTTGCGGGCGTAGCAAGATATCAAATTTAGAGATATTAAATTTAGAAAATCCGTCGTCTAAGATCACCAGCTCAAAGCCGAGAGTTTGCGCGCGCAAAATCCCTGCGGTACGATCTTCGCTGACGATCACGTTTGCGCCGCGCAAAAACAGCGCGTATTCCATCGCCTCGTCTCCGCTTTGCCCTACGTCGCAAAGTATCCGTCCACCGAGAGCTACTTCGAGCAAGCCTCTGCTTTTGCGTCCGTATCCTCGAAGGATGATGCAGGTTTTGAGCCCCCCGTTAAATTCTTTAAAAAGCGCCCGCACCAGCGGGGTTTTGCCGCTGCCGCCGAGGGTTAAATTTCCGACGCTGATTATTGGAATTTTAAATTTTTGCGGCTTAGCAAAGAGCCTTTTTAGGCAGACGATCAGCGTATAAAGTAGCGATAACGGTGCTAAAATCACCCCTAGCGCAAGCCATGCGGGGCTCGGGTCGTATAAGTTTCGCTCGATTAGGAGTTTAAACACGATTTTGCGCTATCTCTTTGATCTGCTCGCAGATGTAGCCCACATCGTCGTCGCTAAGCGCCGTATAGATCGGCAGGGATAAAATTTGCTGATAGTTTTTAAGCGCATTCGGGAAATCATTGACTTTGTAATTGTATTTGCTTTTGTAGTAGCTTAGCAGATGCACCGGCACATAGTGCAGCGAAACGCTCACTCCGCGCGAGATCAGCGCCTTGGCGAAATCATCGCGGTTTTTGTCGATCTTTACGATGAATTGAGTGTAGATATGCTCCTCGCTGTCGCTTGGAAGCGTCACGTGAGGGCAGTTTGCGAGCTGCTCGCGATACGCTGCGGCGATCTGCTTGCGGCGCTTTATAAAGGCGTCGGTTTTTTCAAACTGGGCGATGGCGTAGGCGGAATTTATGGCGTCAAGATCGTATTTTTGACCGATGCGATCGACGTCGTAGGTAAAGGACATATTGCCGTCTTTGTAAAAGGCGTCTCCCACGATGCCGCCGTTTCTTAAAATTTGCGCGGCGCTTGCGATCTCATCGTCGTTCGTAACGAAAAAGCCCGCCGTAGAGATCGCGTCTTGCGCTTGAGGATTGATCTGAAAGCACGATATGAGCGAGCTTTTAAGCGCTCCGATTTTTGCGCCCTTATAGGTAGCGCCCATAGCGCGGCACGCATCGTCGATGAGGATGATATTTTCGCTTTTGGCGACCTCGCTGATGGAGTCTATATCCGCAGCAAGTCCCGCGATGTGCGAGATGAAAGCGCATTTTAGCTTCTTGTGGCGGTTTTGATCTATCGTGCGAGCAAGGCTTTCGCTCGTGATATTAAAGCTTATCGGATCGATATCTACGAAAACGGGCTCGGCGTCGAAGTGGCGGATCACTTCGGCAACGTTAGGGAAGGAATTTACGGAGCATAAAATTTTATCTCCGCGCTTAATATCCATTGCACAAAGCGCCAGATGCAGCGCCGTCGTGCCGCTCGTGGTCGATACGGCATGCTTTACGCCGAAATATTTACAAATATCCTCTTCAAAAATTTCGCTATATCTTATATCGCTATTGTAGAGGGCGCTTTTAATTAAGACTTCCTCTTTTTTATCGATTTGAGCCTTATAAAACGGTATCTCTTTCATAAATCTCTCCTTAGTGTGCGGGCTCTATGCGAGCCACGGCCGGCATGCGTAGTTTGAAGTTGTTTTTTAAAATTTTACGCACGATTAGCTTTACCAGATCTTTATTGTGGTTGGATTTTTTCAGATATTTCAGATCGTCCGCGCCGATCTGCTCGCCCGAGCGAAATTTCGTCCGCAGCGTTTCGTGCGAAAAAATATCTCTTAGCACGCTATCTAAAATCTCGTAGCTGTATCCAAGCTCACGCTCGTCGCTTTGATTTTCCCATAGATCGGCGCTCGGGGCTTTTTTGATGATCGCATCGTCTATGCATAAAATTTTTGCAAATTTAAACAGATCGCTTTTAAAAATTTCTCCGATCGGATTAAACGCGCAGGCTAAATCGCCGTAGATCGTGCCGTAGCCTAGCATTCTCTCGCTAAGATTGCTCGTGCCTACGACTACGCCGCGTTTTTGCGCGCTGTAATCATAAAGTAAGCTCATTCTTACGCGCGCGGCGAAATTTCCGATGCGAAGAGCGCTTGCATCGGGATTTAAAGCGGTAAAATTTTCTACAAATGGCGCGATCTCTTGGATTTCGTAGGGGATATTAAAAGATTCGCAGTGAAAGATGCCGTCTGCCATATTTTCTAAATTCGAACCCGCACTAGGTAGGATAAGCCCGTAAGTGGGGATCTCGGTAAGTGCACAAAGCGCAGAAACCACGGCGCTGTCAAGCCCACCGCTGATACCCACTACAAAGGCGTCCGCGCCCGTTTCATCGAGTCTCTCCGATAAAAAATCGGTCAGTTGCGGCAGCAAATCGTCCAAAAACATAATATTTAGCCTTAAAATTTTACGTTAAATTGCGCGAATTTTAACTATTTTTGGCTAAATTACGGCTTTAATTTAAGCTTAAAAGGAGGATTTAAATGCAAATTTTAAAAAAAGCTTTCGGTGAATACGCGACGAATTGCTACATTCTAAAAGGCGAGCAGGGCGATCTAGTGATCGATCCGGGGCAGGGCAGCTTTGATTGGGTTATGCAAAATACAGGAAAGATCGCTGCGGTTTTGAATACGCACGGGCATTTCGATCACGTTTATGATGACGCGAAGCTGCAAAGGGCGGGCGCTAAAATTTATATCCACGAGGAAGACGCCTTTATGCTGCGAGCGGATCCTTTTGGGACGATGCCAGAATCCATAGAAGCGGACGTGCTCGTAAAAGGGCAGGAGCAAAGCCTTGAAATAGCGGGCTTTAACGTTAAATTTAGCCTCTTTGCAGGACACACACCGGGCAGCTGTATGATCGAAGCAGGCGGCGTTATATTTAGCGGCGACGTAATATTTAAAGGCTCTATCGGCAGGTGGGATTTTCCCTTTTCAAGCGGCGCGCAGATGAGAGAATCTCTGCATAAAATTTTGCAGATAAAGGGCGATTTTACGCTATATCCGGGGCACGGAGCAAATACTAGCCTAGCGGCCGAGAGGCAAAATTTAAAATATTTTTTGCAGCTTTTTGAGCGCTGATCGTTTAAATTTAACTGCGTTTCGCCGCACAATAAGTGGTGAAGCGGTTTAAAGCTGGTCGGCGTTCGAGATTTATACCGCTTTGTTTGCAAGCGCTAGAATTTACGCCGCTTCGCTCGCATTGCAGGCGCCGAAATTTACAGCTTTATTTGCCGCTGCGAGCGTTAAATTTTGCGCTGCGTTTACACTACGCGTGCGTTGGCGAAGATGCGTAGATAAAATTTTAAAATTTACCGCCGCTTGATTAAATTTAGCAAAATTTCGCGCCGCCGTGTGCGCAAGACGCAAAGCGTAACGCAAAAGCAAAATTTAAAATTCGTGCTGCTGCG
>NZ_CALEDC010000218.1 GCF_937949835.1 uncultured Campylobacter sp. | reverse complement strand
AAAGTAAATCTGCCGAGCGAGGCATTTTTGAGCGTGCTGAAGATCGATTAAATTTATCGCACGGGTAATCTAAATTTCATCTTTTTTCATCTTTTTTCATCTTTTTTCATCTTTTTTCATCTTTTGCCGCGCGACCGTAAAATTTGCTTTTAAATTTTGACGATCGCGCGGGCGGTTTAAATTTAGCGGCTCGTCGTTCGGTATGAAATTTCGTCTTTAAATTTCACGATCTTAAGAGGCGATTTAAATTTTATTACTGCACGGCGTTTAAGTTCTATCGCTCGTCGTCCAAGCTTGATACATTCGCTGCTGCGCGCCCGTTTTGCGCCGCTTTAAGTTCTAGCATTCACTGCTCGGTCGTAGAATTCCGCCGTTAGGCTAAAATTTTGCCTTTCAAATTTAACGATCCCCGAGCGGTTTAAATTTTATGTCCGCCAGCCGATCATTGCGGTTGCGCCCGTCATCTCCTACAGTTGCACTTGCCGTGCCAGTCGCCTTCTGCAAAATTTTATCCGGGCGGCGTTCTGATATGAAATTTTATCTGCTGCGGCTTTATAAAATTTGATTAAATTTTCCTGCGCACCGATAAATTCGGCAAAAGCGCTAAATTTATCGGCACGGCAAAAGGACAAAATGAAATTTTAGACCGCTTAGGCATGGATAGGAGCGGCTTTATTGATCTATTTTCGGTATGTTTAGGCTGCGGCGCAAGGATGCAAGAGATGGGCTCGAAGCTGATCGTAAAGGGCAGGCGCCGCTCTGTGGATTTTGAGCGCGGTGAGATCAGTTTCGGCGATGATGCGCCGCGCGCCATTTGGTATATCGGTAGCGAAGCAAGCGGCAGCCGCACGTGGCTGTGGGGGTACGAGAACATAAATCGCCTCGATGAACGGCTGCTTGCCCTTGCGCGAGATGTGCGCGACTTCGGCTTGCGGCACGGGCTAGCCGAGCTTAGCACGCCTAAGCTCGTACTAAGCGCGGAGATAAACGGCCACGCTCTAAGCGCGATCGCATGCGGGCTATCGCAGGAGCCGTTATGTTACTACCGCTGCCCGTACGCCGGCGGAGCGGTGTTTGTGGCGTTCGCGGCAGGCGAGTGCGTGGCGCCAGATGGTACGATCAAACCCGGTATGGAC
>NZ_CALEDC010000217.1 GCF_937949835.1 uncultured Campylobacter sp. | reverse complement strand
TCTTAAAAATTTACGAGCTTGAAAAAGAGCTTGAAAATTACAAAATCCTACAAAATGCTCTAAAATCGATGATTGTTTAATGGTAAGAAATCCTTACCATTAAAAATTTTAATTCAAAACATTTTTTGCATTTTTTGTTTTAATTCACAATAAAAACTCTTGACTTATGTTTTATAACCTGATATAATTCCCGCATAAATATTTTAAATCCAAACAAAGGGGATTAAATGCAGTCATTATTCCAAACAGAGCCAACGCAAGTTGAAATTCTAAATTTCCAAACCTTTACTACTGAATATGTGGCGGAACGTTACGGCGTTTCTACAACTAATATCAAAGTCCATAAGCGCGAACACGCCGACGAGATAATCGAGGGTATTCACTTCGTTGTAATCAAAAACGACCGTAATCGCCCCGTCATCAAATGGACGCTACGCGGCATAATAAAACTCGGGATGTTTATCCGCAGTGAAAAGGCTAAGGGTTTTAGACTATGGGCGGAGCAGGAGCTCGAAAAAGCGATTTTGAAGCAGGTGCGGGATTATGCCGCTATACGCAAACAAAATTTAGTTTACGAGGGTGAAATCTCAAACCTGAAAGCGGATGCCGAGCTTGAGGCCAAGAAGCACAGCAAAAAGCTTGCTTACTATAAAGGCGAGATTACTAAGGCTAAAAATGCTCTAGCCTCATATCGCGCTAAGATCACCTCTCGCGCGGGCTTTCCCGCTCGCATAAACGGCGCCGAGCTATCGGCGCTTAATAAGGAGCTAACGGACGTAAAACACGAAGCGATCTCTAATATGTCCGAGGTCTTTCGCCTAAGAGGAGAGATAGAGGATCTAGCGGGCGAGCTAGCCTTAGCTAACGGAACCATAGCCTCTCAAAAAGAATATATCGCCCGTCTTAGCTCTGCCGTGGTGCAAGCAAGCATTGAACAAGCGCAGGCCCCTATAGCTATGCGGCACGAGCTTGAGCTTTTGCAATCAGATCTTGCCTGCTTGCAAAACAAGCTTTCCGCCGCTCTATCAAAGCTAAAAGAGCAAAGCGAAAGCAATAAACTTTATCTAAAGGACGAGCGATGAAAAGCATAGGTGGACGGATTTACCCGAGTGAAGAAGGAGAACTTCTTAGCAAAAAGCAAGAGGCGCAGCTGCAAGAATTAGAGCTCTCTTTTAAAGAGGTCTATGGCGAAGATTTCAATATGGATAAAGTTTTAGATAAGCTTTTATATCTCGATACCCTCTACCCAAGCTATGCGAAAGAGCATTTTAATCCTTTGGGTCTACTTGAAATTTATTGCAGATATTTTAAAAAGGATAGCCCCCACAAAAGACGCAAACGCGCCCG
>NZ_CALEDC010000216.1 GCF_937949835.1 uncultured Campylobacter sp. | reverse complement strand
TTTTCAAAATCCCAAATTAGAGCTTTTGCGACTAAATTTAGCGCCTCGCAGCGGCAAAATTTTAACCCTCGCGGCAGTTAAAATTTGGTCCGCCGCCGCAACCGCCTCCGAACTGCTGCGCTAAATTTTAGGTACCGAGATTACGCGCACGAGCTCGCCTTTTTTGAGCTCTTTGACCTCTAGCGGCGCGACGAGCAGGACGCTATCGTCGTCTAAATTGTTCAAAATCGCGCTGGAGCCCTGCTTTTTGCTTTGCAGGCTAACAAAAAGCCGCCCCTCTCTGTTTTGCAAGAGCGCGGGCATAAACTCCATCCACGGCGTCTTTTTTACGTAGTCATGATCCAAGATTGCGCTAAATTCGGTGTTTTCGTGCACGCTGAAGGATCTTTGCAAATATACGCGCAGAAACAAAATGCACGTAATGAGCGCCGAGAGCGGGAAGCCCGGGAATGCGAAGATATATTTTTCGCCGGTTTTGGCTACGCGCACGTGGCGGCCCGGTTTGATCGCCGCACCCTTTACGATTAGCTCAAAGTTTGATTGCAGCGTGCTTTGCACGAAGTCGTAGTCTCCGACGCTCACTCCGCCGCTAGTTAGAAGTATGTCTGCGCTCTGTAAAGCCGATAGGATCGCGCCTTCTAGCTCTTTTTCGTCATCGCGTACTAGAGGCATTATCATCGCTTCGCAGCCTAGCTGCGTTACTAAATTTGCAAGCGCGATGTGGTTGGAGCTGTAAATTTGAGCGTCGTTTTCGAGCCTTTCGCCCAGATCCTTGATCTCGCTGCCGGTGGCTAGGATCGCTACTTTTGGGCGGACGAATACGCTTATGTGAAATAGACCAAGCTCCGCTAGCAGCGCGATCTGCGAAAAGCCGAGCTTCGTGCCGCTACGAAGCAAAAGCTCGCCCTCGCGGTAGCTCTCGCCCGCCGCGCGCACGGCAAAGCCCGCCGCGACAGGCTTTGTGACGACGATCTCGCTTGCTTGCACCTGCACGTTTTCGATAGGCAGAAGCGTGTCGCTG
>NZ_CALEDC010000215.1 GCF_937949835.1 uncultured Campylobacter sp. | reverse complement strand
TTATAATAATCTACGCGGCAAGTTGGAATTTACAGCCTCCGCTAGTGATAAAATTTACGCGATATGAGCTGGTGAAGCTTGGATGTGGTGGAAATTCTAACAGCGCAACGAGTAAAATTTAAGAGGGCGCCGCTTTCAAGCGAAGCGTGAAATTTAATAGGGAAATTTAACGAGCTTTAGGCTCGATGAGCCCAGAGCTCGGTCGGTCGCATAAAAATTGAAATATTTAAAACTCGCCTTTAACTGCGGCGATCCATTTATCAGCCCTCGCCTGCCAGTGCTCGTCGCCTTTAAAATCGATTGTAAGACCTACGAATTTGCCGTTTATGAAGGCGCGCGAATGTTTAAATTTATAGCCCTCTGCGCCCCAAGCGCCGATGAGACGAGCCTTTTTAAGCACCGGCAAAAACGCGCTCATGCCGCTGCAAAAATCGCTGCCATGGCGTTCGACGTTGCCAACGCCTATGAGCGCGACCTTGCGTCCGTCAAAATCAGTTTTATTCAAAAGCTCCAATTTGTCGTCAAATTTAGCCTGGATCTGTCCGTCGCCGTGCGTCGAAGCCGCAAAAATAAACGCGCTAGCGCCCGCCAAATCCTCCTCATTTAGCTCTTTGGCCTCCTTGATCTCAAAGCCGAGCTTTGAAGCGATGTATTCGCTCACAACCTTCGTATCGCCACCTTTGGTAGCGTAAACTAGTAGTTTTTTCATTTTCTCTCCTTAAAAATAAGAATGATTCTAACAAAATAAGATAAATTTTGAATGAAATAAAATTTTATAAGGCGCCCAGATACGGCAAGATGCCTCGTATACAGCTAATTTTAAGCGGCAGTGAGCCGGTAAAATTTTAACGCCGCCGCTTAACCACTCGTATAAAAATCCATAGTATAATGCCGCCTGTAGCTCATTACAAAGGAGAAAACATGAAGAATTTCACATTATGTTTGATCGCAGCGATAGCGCTTTGTGGCTGTGCGACCCCGCAGGATCGATACGGCGGAGATGTTTATGACGCGAGCGAAACGAACCGCATGAGGCAAAGCGATCGGATCGAGATCGTCGATGTCCTGCCCGCCAAAATCAACGTAGAGCGCTCCGAGGGCAATACGGGTAAAATTTTAGGCGGCGTCGCGGGCGGCACTACGGGCGCGGTCATCGGGCATAAGCTCGGCAAACATAGCAGCAGTAGGCGTCTAGCCGAAACCGTGGGGCTCATAGGCGGCGCAGCAGTGGGCGCGGTCGCCGGAGATGCGATCCAAAACTCCCAAAAGACGGTGCAGGGCTCCAACATCATCTACAAACTAAACGGCAAGGAGTACTCATCCGTGCAAGCCGATCCGCCGTGCAGATTTAGACGCGGCAAGGCTCTGTTGATCCACACGGGCAGCGAAACGCGGGTGCAGCCAAACTCGGGATGCTAACAGAACTCGATATGTTAAATTTAAAGCCGCCCAAAGCTTGCGGTGAAATTTTAAAATTTCACCGCGACGTTTAAAATTTTAAAAGCGGCGTTTTAAATCCCGAAGCGGCGCGGCTTACAAAAATAGCGCCGCTAAATTTAGTGAGTGATCGAAATTTTAACTCTGCAAAATTTTAAGAGCCCGCTAAAATACTTTAATATATAATCGCCACTTAAAAACATGGAGCGGCGATGAAAAAATTCTATCTTAAAATTTCAGCATTCGCGTTTATAAC
>NZ_CALEDC010000214.1 GCF_937949835.1 uncultured Campylobacter sp. | reverse complement strand
AATTTAAAATTTCAAATATGTAGCGTAAGCCGTTAAATAAAAATGCTCGAGCCGTAAGGCTCGCCCATTGAGCGTGCCAGGGGTTAGGGGATTTTAAGGGGGAAGGGGAGCGCCTCGCAAGTAGCGCCCCTTCCCTCTTAAGAGAAAACGCTGCCACACCCCAAATCCTAGAGGCAAATTCTACATAGAGAAATTTTAAATTTATTACAAAATGAAATTCCGTTTAAATTTTAGCCCGCGATATGTTTCTCTTGGGGCGGGAAGGGGTCCCATTGCGAGGTCACACTTCTTGCAGGACGCCGCCTCCACAGCACCGCATTGCTCTGCTCGCCCCAAAACCCCACCCAACCCCCGACGACGCTTTAAGCGGTGCAGGCTACGCCTATGTTAAATTTACTAAGTAGATGAATACAAAACTGTGATTCTTGCGATATAAAAATTTAACGCGAACCGCAAGGCTCGCCCCTTGAGCGCGCTGGGGGTTGGGGGATTTTTTTAAAAAAAGAGGGGGCGCTCTTATAAAACGAGCGTAGCGACGCAAGGCTCTTAGCCTGGCAGCGTTTCTTGCGAGCGCAAGCGAAGCACAGAGTAAGTAGAGCCCATCCCCCTTAAGAGAAAACATTGCCGCGAGTAAATTCCAAAGATAGAATTTTACATAGCGAAATTCTAGAATTTTAAATTTATATCGCGAATTTTACGAGCCGTAAATTTAAAAGCAAAGCTTTAAATTTCAACGTCCATATCCACGGGCTCGATCTGCAGCCCGCGCAGATCTGCGAGATGCCGCACCGCGGCGTCCGTCTCGGCATTTTTGGGAAGGACGATGTGAAAGCCGCGATCAAACGCCAAGAAAAAATTCTCTCCGCCCGCAGCGATGCGATTTAGCGAGCGCGCGGCAAATTTCTCGCTTGCGCGCGGCTCGCCCTTTGAAAATGAAATTTCATCTTCGCCCGCGATAAATTCCATCTCTACGCTCGAGTCTTGCGCGAGTTTGGCGGCAGTCAGATGCTTTCTTAGCATGCGGCGGTAAAATTTCGGATAAAAAATAAGCCACGCCGCACCCAAAATAACCGACGCCACACTCGCAATCGGCGCCGTTTTTAAAAGCCCGTCGATGATGATGCCCATAAGCAAAAACTCAAATGGTATGGCGTAGGTGCTGATGAGGCGCTGCTTACGCGCCTTTTTGCTGTAAAGCAGCATAAATTTATTGAGGTTATCGACGTCGCGATTGGTGATACGTACTTTCATATTTTTCCTTTAATTTTTGCGTAATTGTAGCGAAGCCGCCTTAAATTTGCGTCCGTTAACTTCCGTGAGATAAAATCCCGTTTTTAAAGGAGCGCCCGTGAAATCTTTACTAAAAATCAACGGATTTTTGCCGTTTTTGGCGATTATGTTTATCAATGCAAGCGTCGATCTGGGCCATAAGATCACGATTCAAAACGTCCTTGTTAAAAGCGCCGATTCGGGCGCCCTCATCGCCCTTACCTCGCTTGTAAATTTGCTGATTTTGCTGCCTTACGTATTTCTTTTTAGCGCCAGCGGCTATCTCAACGACAAATTCTCGCGCACCCGCATTACGCGGATCTGCGCGAAACTCGGCGTCGCGCTTACCGCGCTTATTACGCTCGGATATCTGTGCGGATGGTTTTATTTCGCATTTTTTATGACGATCCTGCTTGCGGCGCAAAGCGCGATCTACTCGCCCGCCAAATACGGTCTGATTAAAAAGATCGTCGGCGCGAAAAATTTAGGCGCGGCAAACGGCCTCGTGCAGGCTCTTACCATCATCGCGATTCTGCTTTCATCGCTTGTTTTTTCGGTGATTTTCGAGCTATTTGCAGCCCGCAGCAGCGATGCGGGCGAGCTGATGAGCTCGGTTTGGTTCATCGGCGTGCTTTTGGTCGCGGGCTCCGTGCTTGAAACATACTACTCGTATAAAATTCCATTCTTCGACGCCGCGCAACCACAGGCGGAATTTAATAAAGACGACTATCTTAAGCTTCGCTATCTAAGACAAAATTTAAATTTTGTACTAAAAGACAAAAACGTCCTGCTCTGCACGCTGGGACTTTCGATGTTTTGGGCAGTCTCACAGCTCGTGATCGCGACCTTCCCGGCTCACTACAAGAGCCTTAGCGGCAGTGATAACGTAATGGTGATCCAGGTGATCTTGGCGCTTAGTGCGATCGGAATCGCGCTAGGCTCGATCTTTGCGGGCAGCTATTGTAAAAAACATATCGAGCTCGGTATCGTGCCGTTCGGCGCATTCGGGCTTGCGCTCGCGCTAATGGTGCTAGCCAACGCGCACTCCGTATTTTGGCTCGGTGCGGCGTCGTTTTTCTTCGGATTTAGCGGCGGAATTTTCATCGTGCCGCTCAACGCCGTTATTCAGTTTTTTACCGCCGATGAACGCATGGGACGGGTGCTCGCGGGTTCAAATTTTATTCAAAATATCTTTATGGTGCTGTTTTTGCTCATCGCCATCATCTTGGTGCATTTTGCGGTCGCCAGCGGCGAAATTTTCGTTATGGCTGCTCTTTGCGTGCTCATTTGCGGGATATTCGGCGCGAAATATCTGCCGCAGCTTTTTGTTAGAATTTTACTCATTCCGTTTATGAAATTTGGCTACCAAGTCCACGTAGACGGCATCGAAAACATCCCGCAAAAAGGCGGCGTACTGCTTTTGGGTAACCACATCAGCTGGATCGATTGGGCGGTGGTGCAGCTTGCATGCCCGCGCGGGGTGCGCTTCGTGATGCATCGCAGCTACTATGATCTGTGGTATTTGAAGTGGTTTTTTAAAATTTTCCGCGTCATCCCGATCGGAGCGGGCGTAAGCAAAAGCGCGATCGAAAGCATTCGCGAGGCGCTAAATGCTGGTGAAGTAGTGGGGCTCTTCCCCGAAGGACACATCAGCTACAACGGCCGCATAGACGAGTTTCAGGGCGGATTTGAGCTAGCCGCGCACGATACGAACTCCGTAATCGTGCCTTTTTATATAAGAGGGCTTTGGGGATCGACGTTTTCGCGCGCCAGCGAGCATTATAAAAGAACGATCTCGCAAAACGGCAAAAACGCGCTTCGCGTAAGCTTCGGTGCGCCGATCGAGGCAAATTCCAAGGCGCACGAGGTAAAGCGCGCGGTAACGGAGCTGTCGTTTTTCAGCTGGGGCAAATATCTCGCAAGCCTAAAGCCGCTTGCCTACAACTGGCTAAATCAAGCCAAAAGATCGCCTTTTAAGCGCGTGGCGGTCGATAGCACTGGAGTGAGCTTCACAAATTTAGCGATGATGAGCGCCGTTTTGATACTTCGCAAAAGACTAAAAAGTCGCATAAGCAGCGAGGAAAACGTCGGTATCATTTTGCCTAGCTCGGTCATCGCAAGCGCTGTAAATTTAACGCTTTTTGCGATGGGCAAAACGAGCGTAAATTTAAACTACACGCTAAGCGAAGAGAACTTAATCTACTGCGCGGATAAAGCAAATATCCGCACGATCATCAGCTCGCGCAAATTCGTAGAAAAGCTCAAATCAAAGGGCTTTGAGCTGGAAAGTTCGATCGGCGATCGGCTCGTGTATCTTGAGGATCTAAGCGAGGGCGTCTCTAAAAACGAGCGCATAGCCTGCGCGCTAAAATCGCTGCTAATGCCTAAAATTTTATTTCGCGCGCTGTATTTTAAGCCGCACGCGATAGATGACGTAGCTACGATTTTATTTAGCAGCGGCAGCGAGGGAAAGCCCAAAGGCGTGGTTTTGACGCATAAAAATATAATGGCGAACGTCCGCCAAATTTCGGAGCTCATAAACGCCACCGAGCACGACGCGATTTTAGCGTCGCTGCCGATCTTTCACTGCTTCGGGCTTACCGTAACGACGCTCTTTCCGCTAAACGACGGAATTTTAAGCATCCACGTGCCCGATCCTACGGACGCCTTTAGCGTCGGCAAGATGAGCGCAAAATACGGCGCTACGATAATGTTCGGCACTTCGACGTTTTTTAGGCTCTACACCAAAAACAAAAGGCTCAATCCTCTAATGCTGGCAAGCATCCGCCTAGCGATTGCGGGCGCGGAGAAGCTAAACGAAAACGTCCGCAAGGAATTTAAGATAAAATTCGGCATCGAAATTTACGAGGGCTACGGCACGACCGAGACTGCGCCGGTGGTGAGCGTAAATACGCCGAACGTCCTCGAGCCCGATTTTTTCAAAGAGCTTCACTTCAACCGCGAAAAGAGCGTCGGCTTGCCGCTTGCGGGCACGGTCATAAAGATCACCGATCTTGCCTCGCTGCAGTCGCTGCCAAACGGGCAGGAGGGGCTTATCTTAATCGGCGGACATCAGGTTATGAAGGAATACTACGATGAGCCGGCCAAAACTGCTGAGGCGATCGCACAAATGGATGGCGTGCGCTACTACAAGAGCGGCGACATCGGCTATATCGATGACGACGGGTTTTTATTTATCACCGACCGCCTTTCGCGCTTTGCCAAAATCGGCGGCGAGATGATAAGCCTGGGCGCAGTAGAGAGCGCCGTGGGCGAAATTTTGGGCGAAAGCGCGATCTATTCGTGCGTAAACCTAAAAGATGAGAAAAAGGGCGAAAAGATCGCTCTGCTTTACGTGGGTGAGGCGAGCGAGGATGAAATTTCGCGCCGCCTAAAGGACTCCGCGCTGGCGCCGATAATGCAGCCAAGCGTCGTAAAAAAAGTGGAGCAAATCCCGGTGCTCGGCAGCGGCAAGGTAAATCTCAAAGCGGTAAAGGATCTGGCGATAGAGCTCGGGCTTTAGGACAAAATCTAAGTAAAAGGATTTGGTTAGTGCGAGGCTTTAAAACCGCGGAATTTTGGCTGTATTACAGAACTAGGAAATTTCGCGCTGCGAAATTTTAATCGATTTAAATTTTAAAAAACTTTGTAATAAAATGCGCCGTGTGTAAGCTTATGGAGGCTACTGACGCTGCTCGTCGTTATTGGCTATAAAACAAGAAGCTCAACGGCAGAATTTCGCGATGTGGATTTGTGAAGCCGGGGAGTTCTAAGGCGTTAAATTTCAGACTGTAAAATTCAAAGTTGAGAAAAATATAGCTGCTAAATTTCGATTAATTCAGTTTTTAAAATTACGCGCATAAGGCGTCTTAGTAAAATATGGAATTCCGTGCTTAAAATTCCACGCCGCGACATAAAAAGGAATTTTAATCGTGGCAAACAAGCGCGACATATCGACTCAGCCATGAAATTCCGCATTAAAATTTTACGTCGAAACCGCAGACGAAATTCCGCAAAATTCTATCGAAATTCTATGAAATTTTACCGAGAATGAAATTCTTTAAATTTCGTAACGGAGCGAATTTTAAAATTCCGCTCCGCTACTCAAGAATTCCGCAGCGTACTATCTTGCATAAAATACTGCTAGTGCGTCTTTAGATGTATCATTTTTGCCGGCAGGCTCCTCTTTGCCATCGGACGTTATCTTAAATCCCGGCGCCAAATCTACGCTTTTATCATTATTGACGACGAAATTAAGCTCTATCGTTGCGCTAGACGGCGCTTTTTTATTAGATGCGCCATAACTAGCTTTTAATTGCTCGGGCGTCAATTGCGAATAATACACCGCGCTTTTCAAGAAATCTAATACGCCCGGTAGATATGTCTTAGATTTTTTAGGGTCTTGGTCTTTTAGAATTTCATCCTCTAGCGACTTATCGCAATCGATCAATTCCTTCTGATCATCGTATTCTATTTTCCCTTTTGCTTTTATGGTCTCTTGGAATTTCGCGTCGTTTAGTTTGCAAAGCTTGTTGGCTAACTGAAGCAAGCCATCCTTATCATAGGCTTTGCCCTTGTAGAAATTCATAGCACTATCTATATCCATGTCTAAAGTCTTTTTCTTATATTCCTCAAGACGTTTTTTAGTCGCTTTCTCGCGTTCGGCATTCAGTGCTTCCATATCTATGTCGCACACCATCGTGACGGATTTTAATCCGCCGCGATCAGCCTTTGACCACGTGATATTTTTGCACTTTTTTGACCCCTCGATCGCCGTGCCTATACTCATAGATTTAAAATCGGGCAAAGTATAGTTTTTGACGAGTTCTATCTCGTCCTCACCGCATCCTGCTAACACCAAAGCCGCCGCTACGGCACCCATCATATATCTGAGCTTCATACTTACTCCTTAAGATTAAAGTAAGAAATACTAGCCCCCCCGCTTAAAATTTGATTAAATTTGAGGTAAATTTTGAGATTAATTGTTAAGCATTAGCGGAATATTTTAAAATCTCACTAAATTTATCGGCAACAAAATTTTATGTGATAAAATAGGCTAAATTTTATTTGCCAGTGTGATACAAAAAAATTACAAGCAGAAAGAGATTTTTAAATCTTATAGTTTTGAAATTTGGCTAAAGCATTAATGATAATTTTGATTTGCCGCGAAGCAGGCGCTTCACGGCAAATTTGAAGGAGGACTATTTAAAAGATGGAGCGATCTGCGCTACCCACGCCTCGATGCGGCTCTCGGTGAGGTCGCTTTGATTGTCATTGTCTAGCGCGAGACCAACGAATTTGCCGTCCACTACGGCCTTGCTCTCGTCGAATTCATATCCGTCGGTAGGCACTGCGCCTACGATATTTGCACCCGCTTTTTTGAAGTTGTCGTATAGCTCGCGCATTGCGTTGCAGTAGGCGTCGCTGTAGCTTGAGCTATCGCCCATGCCGAAAATCGCGACGGTCTTGCCCGCGACATCAAGGGCTGAGAAATCAAAGCCCGCCCAGTCATCCTGCAGCTCGCCGTCGTTCCACGTGGAGCTGCCAATGATGAGCGCGGTGTATTTATTTAGATCTGCAGGCGCGATGTCCGCGACATTTTTTAGCTCGTTTTCTATGCCTAGCTTTTCGGAGATTAGCTTCGCGGCGTCCTCGGTATTGCCCATCGAGCTTCCAAAAATAATTCCAACCATTTGGTATCCTTTTAATAAATTTTGTCGGTAAGCTTGTATGGTACTAATTTCATAATGAAATTTCCCTTAAAGCATTCGCTTTTTATCTCGACATGGCGGTTAAAATTTTCATTTTTTGGATATACAAGATACACGGCATCGAGGTTTGCTCCGCGGCAAAGCTCTAGCGCTTTTTTTATATCATTATCATAAATGGCTGGATTTTGAGGTAAAATTTTTTTAAAGCTCGTAACCACGCCTAGGCTAAAACCGCTCTTGCGAACTACAATGAGCTCGCCTGATTTGCCCACAAGCTGCAGCTGTGCGCCTGCATTACGAAGCGCGATTTTGCAAAATACGAAGTTGCGAAATGCATCGTCTCCGTTTAGCAGCAATCCGCTACGCAGACTCACGATCGCACTAGTTAGCTTATAAGCAGGCTTAGCGGCAAATACGGGCAGCGGCATGCCGCGCAGATAAGAAAAGATTATCGCATTATCCGCCGCGCAAAATTTTACGGTGAGCTTGAAGCGGTAAATTTTACGAGCCCCGCGCCTAAGCTCGGAAGCGATAAAATTTAAAAATGCCGCTCGAAACTGCGAAGCGCCCTTTAAATTTGCGGGCGGAATTCTATAATCCGCATTAACGTTAAAATTATATAGAGCTAGCATCGCTCGCGCTCGCGAAGCCGCATCATAATCCTGCAACGCCTCTGGCACAATCTCGCGCCCGTTCGCATCAAAGCCAAAAATCTCGCCGCAAAAGAATTTTTTATTAAAAGCTTCGGCATTTAAAATTTCATCATCAATAAGCTCATTATCGCGCCGCAGATCCACTTTTTGGCGTTTTTTGCGCGCCGCGATATCTCGTTTTGATGCGGCAGTATCTTGTAATAAAGCTGATTTCTCGTCCGAACGCTTAGCGCAGAAAAAATTCTTTTGCGCGGAGCTAGTGTCGTAAAAAGCCCTTGCTGTAAAATTCCTATTTGCGCCGCCTTTTTGCGCACTCTTTGCAGCATGCGACTTAGAGGCATTATAATTAAGTGCGTCCGATTTACCAATTGAAAACTTTTTAAATTTGCCGTTAAATTTCTTGCTTTCGGCGTGTGCAAGGCAAGTAGCGTTAAATTTACTAGAATTTAAAAAATCCTTGGAATTTAGCTCGCCTGTTTCATCGTCGTAAGCATTTGATTGCGGCGTAGTGCGCGATTTTTTAACCGCTTGCCTGGGCTTGCCGGCATTATTTAAATTCCTTGGAATTTTAATCATCTTCGCAAGGTCTGCAACCGAATTCTTGATTTAAATTGAAAACCTTACAGTATTCGCAAAATACGCAGCTAACGCTTCTTTTAGCGCATACGAGCGGGATTTTGCGCTTTTTTACTTCGCCTTTGATTTTTTTCATCGTGTTGTGGTTTAAAAAGCTCGTAAGCATAACGACGCACTCCGTATCCTGCGGGATCGGCTTACGATTTACGCGATTTTCGTTTCGTGCATCCCAGTGCTCGATGTTACTCGCGCCAAGGTCTTTTAAAACCGCCTTAATGGGTGTAATCTCATCTGCTCCTATAACTAAAACGTTCATTTCATCCCCTTTTATGATTGATAGTCGTTATTATAACAGAGAAAGATTAAATTTAACTGATAATGTATATAAAAATTTGAAATTATAAGCCGGAATTTTACCGGTTCATATTTGATATTTATTCGCTTAAAGCTAGACTTACTGCCGCATCGATGTGGATCTGCGTAGTATCAAATAGCCACGCGGCGGTATCTGCTTGCGATACGAGCAGCCCGATCTCCGTGCAGCCCAGTATCACTCCCTGCGCGCCGCGAGCCCTAAGTCCTTCAATAATCCGTAAAAATTTCTCTTTGGAGTGCGGTAAGATTTTACCGAAGCAAAGCTCATTAAAAATTACTTCGTTTACCGCTTCCATTTCGTCCGCATTTGGCACGAGTACCTCTACGCCGCCATCTATCAAGCGCTGTTTGTAAAAATCCTGCGTCATCGTGTAGATCGTGCCGAGCAGCCCTACTTTTTGCACGCCACGTTTTCGCAGCTCACTTAACGTGGCGTCCGCGATATGCACGAAAGGCACGGAGATGGCGGCTTTTATCGCCTCGTAGCACTTATGCATCGTGTTGGTGCAAAGAAAAATATAATCCGCGCCGCCGCTTTGCAAAATCCGCGCGTGACGAGCTAAAATTTCACCTGCCCTATCCCACTCATTATCTCTTTGACACCGCTCGATCTCGTCAAAATTTAGACTACTTAGCAGGATTTCGCCGCTACTTAGCCCGCCTAGACGCTCGTTAATTTTGCGATTGATCCCATCATAATAGGTAATCGTAGATTCGTAACTCATGCCGCCGATTAGTCCGATTTTTTTCATGGATTTTCCTTTTAAAATTTATACGTAATTTTATGCAATCCCGCTAAATTTAATAAAATTCCGGATTGCAAAATTCGCAGAGCCGGAATTTCAACAAATAGCCGCAAAGCTTAAGCATTCTCGCTCGCGACGCCCGCAGAGATAACCTCATCGCCGAAATCGGCATTCGCAAGCCGCTTGAGCTGGCGGTAGCGCCTCATCGCGTCGGCTTTGTTTGCCTCATAAAGCTTGCCCGCGTGCTCCGGATCGATCTTTTTAAGCGCGTTGTAGCGGACTTCGTTTAGCAAAAATTCCTCATAAAGGCTCCAGTCCGGCTCTTTGGATGAAATTTTAAGCGGATTTTTGCCCTCAGCCGCAAGTCTTGGATCAAAGGTGTAGGTCGGCCAATAGCCGCATTTGCTCGCAAGCTCGGCTTGATCGCCCGAGCTGCCCATGCCGCCTTTGATACCGTGCGCGATACACGGCGAATACGCGATAATGAGGCTAGGCCCCGGGTAAGCCTCCGCTGCCATGATCGCTTTTAGCGTCGCGGCTTGGTTTGCGTTGGAATTTACCTGCGCGACGAAGATGTTGCCGTAGGTCATCGCGATCTGACCGAGGTCTTTTTTCTGCACCGCCTTACCGCCCGCGGTAAACTGCGCGATCGAGCCGCGGCGGCTAGCCTTGGAGCTCTGCCCGCCGGTGTTTGAGTAAACCTCCGTATCTAGCACCAGCACGTTCACGTCCTCGCCGGTAGCCAGCACGTGATCGAGCCC
>NZ_CALEDC010000213.1 GCF_937949835.1 uncultured Campylobacter sp. | reverse complement strand
CCGTATCCGCTTAGGTAGCATCGAGCCCTCGCAGATTGATGAGAGCTTTCGCGAAATTTTATCCGAGCCGTGGCTGGAGCGGCATCTGCACATCGCGCTTCAGCATACTTCGCAAAAGATGCTTAGCATAATGCGCCGCCGAAATTCCGCGCTAAGGGATTTGGAGCTTTTTTGCGAGCTTGCGGAGCGCGGATTTGCGCTGGGGACGGACTTTATCGTCGCGCATCCGGGCGAGAGCGAAGAAATTTGGCTCGAAGCGGTAGAAAATTTCAAAAAATTTCCGCTCACGCATCTGCACGCCTTTATTTTTTCGCCGCGACAAGGGACCGCCTCGGCGTCGCTAAAAGGCCGCATAGACGGCAAAACGGCGAAGGCGCGGCTAAAGATGCTACAAAACATAACGGCGCTGAATAATTATAAATTTCGCCTTTCGCACAAAGTGCCGCTAAATGTGCTGATCGAGCGGAAAAACGGAGAGTTTTATGAAGGATATGATCAATTTTATGATAAAATTTGGATCAAAAGCGATGAGGATTTGTCGAAAAAATGGATGGAGATAAGAGATTATGAGGTTAAATTTGATGGAAATTTTGCATAAAATCAAAAAAAGCAAGCTAAATATAATTCTGATTTTTTTAGTGCTGCTTATCGTTTTGCTCTCGATCGTTTATTTTAAAGACGATTCGCGATACATCACCGAGCGCGAATTTAGCGAGCTCGTGCGAAAAGATCAGATCAAGCGCGCGCATATCGAGGACGGCACGCTAAGTTTCGTTTACGACGGCAAACGCTATAAAATTTTAACCGATATCGTTAATTTAAAAGAACTTTCTAACCACGCTTTGATTACGAAGGAAGAGGATAACGAAAGCGGCGGTATCAGCGCGATTTTGGTAATTTTTACATTCGCATTTTTTCTCTTCGTATATTATTTTGAAACCGTTTTGGCTAGACGCCGCAAGATGGACGGCGCCGCGCGTCAGAGCGCTAGCTCGGGCGGCGAGCTCGGCGATCTTTCGCCAAGCGTTAGCGACGTGAGATTTAGCGACGTCGCGGGCATCAGCGAGGTTAAGGACGAACTCATAGAGATCGTGGATTTTTTAAAAAATCCCGCAAAATACCGAAATTTCGGCATCAAACTGCCGAAAGGAATTTTAATGATCGGCGAGCCGGGCGTCGGTAAAACGCTAATTGCAAAAGCCGTGGCGGGAGAGGCAGATGTACCGTTTTTTTACCAAAGCGGCGCAAGCTTCGCCGAGGTCTTTGTGGGTGTCGGCGCTAGGCGGGTTCGCGAGCTGTTTGCGAAGGCCAAATCCTGCGCGCCTGCGATTATTTTTATCGACGAGATTGACGCGGTCGGCGGCAAGCGCGGTATCGGGCGCAACGACGAGCGGGAAGCGACGCTAAATCAGCTGCTGACCGAGATGGATGGATTTGAGGAAAATAGCGGCGTGATGGTAATCGGCGCGACCAATAAAATAAATTTGATCGACGATGCGCTTCTGCGCTCGGGGCGCTTTGATAGGCGCGTTTTTATCGGGCTTCCGAACTACAAAGACCGCATCGAAATTTTAAAAATTTACCTCGAGGGCAAAAGATGCAGCGCGAATATCAACAAAGTAAGCCGCCTCTGCGTGGGCTTTAGCGGTGCGGGAGTAGCGACGCTGGTAAATGAAGCCGCAATCAACGCTCTTAAGCGCGGCAGCGATACGATCGAGCTTAGCGATTTTGAAAACGTGCGAATGAGGGTCTTTTACGGCGTGCAAAAAAGCAGAATTCTAACTGAATACGAAAAGGAGATCCAGGCGTTCTATCAGGGCGCAAAGGCGCTTAGCGCGTATTGGTATTCGTTTGATTTCGAAAAGATCGAGCTTTTAAACGATAAATTTTTAAACGAGGATTTCGAGATCGAATCCAAAACACAAATTTTAAATCAAATCAAAGTGCTTTTAAGCGGCATGGCGGCGCTACAAATCCATAAAAACGACGCTTTTTCAAATTCCGCTAGCGACGTAAAGCAGGCTATCGCGCTGGCGCAAAAGATGGTTTTTGAGCTCGCGATGGGCGATAGTTTCACCCCTAGTGCGCAGAGCGTGAATAAAATTTTGCAAGATTGCTACGACGAGGTAAGCGAGATAATCCGTACAATGCAGGATAAGCTAAATCAAATTTCAAAGCAAATTTTCGTTTATGAGTTCATAACTTTCGAGGATGTTCAAAAGATTTGCGAATCCGATGGTGCGGAGCAAGAAGGCGTCTCCGAGCAAGAGCAAGATTTGCAAAAGCTGGAAAAAGATAGCGAAAGCTCTGAAGAAAAGCCGCAAGACGGCACGCTAAATTTCGATTAAATTTTAAAATTCCAATAAAGGAGAGGAAAATGGTAAAAATAGGTGTTTTAACGATCAGTGATCGCGCTAGCGGTGGCGTTTACGAGGATTTAGGAGGCAAAGAGATAATTGCCGTGATGGATGATTGGCTAACTTGCGAGAAAGAGTATTTTTATGAAATAGTTCCAGATGAGCTAGAGCTGATCAAAGATAAGCTGATTTATCTTTGCGATGAAGCGGGTTGTGATTTGGTGCTAACTACTGGTGGCACGGGTCCTGCTCCACGCGATGTAACGCCTGAAGCGACCGAAGCGGTAAGTGAGAAATTAATGCCAGGCTTTGGCGAACTAATGCGCGCAGAAAGCCAAAAGATCGTGCCTACGGCAATTTTATCGCGCCAGATAGCAGCGATCCGCAAAAAATCTCTGATTATAAATTTACCGGGCAATCCAAAAGCGATTAAAGAATGCTTGCTGCCGGTATTTCCTGCCGTGCCGTATTGTATTGATTTAATGGGAGGAAATTACATAACAGCGGATGAAAATAAGATAAAAATATTCCGTCCTAAACGCAAATAATTCGCAAAATTTAGCAGGAATTAAATGATTTATGATATTATTTGGGTGCAAATTTAAGGAAAAATATGAAAATAAATCACAACGATATTTTGGAATTTCATAAATATTTTAGCAAAATCAGCCACAGCAAAGGTCGTATTCGCATCCGCGTAAGTCCTAAAATAAGGGAGTTGCGAGATAGCGTGAGCGAGGAGAGTCTGAAGGCTAAAATAGCTGCAATTCGCGGGATAAAAGAGTATAAATTTAACTCTCTAATCGGCTCGCTGACGATTCATTATGATGAAAGCGTTTTTCCGATGCACCTTTGGGAGCAGTTTTTAAGCGGCATCAGTTCGCCGGAGCTAGTAGCGCTTGTAAATTCCAATATAGAGGCGATTTCTTGAGCGAAGAAGTATTACGTAGCACTAAAAAATCGCGCAGAATTTCTAATAAATCTCGGAATTTAAATGAGGCGCAAATTGCAGATATTGCTCTTTTGCTCGAAAAAGAGGCACAAATTTTACAGTTTTATTCGTTGGGCGCAGTTAAATTTCAAGATAAAAAGTTAGGAGAAATTCTATCTTTACGAGCTGGATTACTTGAGCGGATGTTAGACTTTGCAAATTCTTGCGGGCTTGGCGCCACGCCTCCTGAAAATAGCAGTGAGGCACTGGCTACAAAAGGTATGAATGAGTTTTTGACTTCGGCACTTTTGATAGAAAAAAGCTCTATGATGTTTTATGACGATTTAATTAATTCGTGTAAGAACGCAGAATTTAAAGAGCAGCTATATAAGGCGCAGGCGGTTTCGTATAATGAAATTTTGCCGATTTTAAAGGAACTAAATTCTAAATGCGAGGCTGATTTAAATTTTTTGAATTTCACTGATTTATTAAATGAAATTTTAAAAAATCCGCAGGAATTAGAGCGGATATTTCAAAAATACGATTTGCAAAATATCTTAAATAGCGCATTTTCCAATTTAATTAAAGGAATTTTGCAGAAAAATTAAATTAGGATTGCAAAAATCTAAAAAAGTCGCTATAATATCAAAATCTATGTAAAGTTGATAAAACAACTTTATAATCTTAACACAAGGAGAATGAAATGCCGATCCCATTTCTAGCAGGTTTTGCGCTTGGTTGCGCGGCGGTTTACGCTTATAACAATCGAGATAAAATTAAAGAAGGTGCGAATAAAATCGTGAGCAGTAAAAGCGTCGAGGAGCTGAAAAATAGCGTCAAAGGCGGAGCGGAAAAATTAAGCAAAAAATCGAAAGAAATTTTTGCGGAAGCCAAAGAAGGCTTAGACGATGTCGCTGAGGCGGTAAAAGGTAAAAGAAAGGCTGGCGGTAAAAAAGCTGCGACAAGTAGCGATAGCACTGCAAAAAAAACTAGAAAAAAACCGGGACCAAAACCGGGATTTAAAAGAACTAAAAAATCTACCGTGAGCGCTAAGACGGGCGAAACACCGGTAGGTGAGACATCCGCAGTATCTACTACTCCGCTTAATATCCCGCAGATCGTAAAGATGGACGATAATTCTTCGGCTAAATTTACGTCCGCAGACGATAAATCAGAAAAATAGAGGCCTAAATGAATAGATCACTTACGACACAGCGTTCGCCGCTGGATCACGTTTTAAGCGGCGCTATAGCGGGGGCGATCGGCGGTTGCGCCGTAGAGCTCGTTAAAGCAAAAGAAGGCAAAAGCAAATCTAAAGCGATTCGAGATGCGTTAGATATCGCGCTAAGCGGCGGTATCATCGGCGGCGGTGCGATTTACAGCGCAAATAAGCTCGTACAAGGCGAGTATCTACGCGCAGCGGCAGGCGTCGCAGTATGCGTAGGCGCGCTCATTGCGGGTAGAAATTTTATTCTTAAGGTAGGCAATGAGTAATCCGTATATCACAAAAAAAGATTTGAAAGAAATTCTAGACGATTACGATTTTGGTGACAACAAATATGCTAGCGGCTCTGCGGGTAGCTTTGCCGGTGACGAAAAGCTCGGCGGTTGGGCTAAATGGATAAATGAGCGAGTAAATTCCGCGCCTTTTAGCGGCTCGGCTTCTGACAGCGACTCGAATGATAAAGGCTCCGCCGCTCAAAGCTCAAGCGACGTAAATTCTACTCAAAGCTCGCAAAATTCCACTTCCGGTGGAATTTTTAATTCCTTGGGTGGCAGGCAAAACGCGAACGGCTTATTCGGTAGCAACTCATTTATCACAGGCATCGCTCTGGGTGCTATGGCGACCTATTTTCTCACCGACGAAAACGCGCAAAAAAAGCTTTTTAAGCTCATCGCAAAGGGTACCGAGATGTTTCAGATGGGCATCGAAGAGATGAAGGAGCGATTCGAAGACGCCAAGGCAGAGATGCAAGAGTAGTCGATGCAAAATTTTAAAATTTTACATGAGACCAAAACTAGACTACGCATAAAGGTCGCGGGCTTTAAAGGGCTCGATACGAGCGCGTTGCAAAGAGCCACTGCGAGGCTTGAAGGCGTAACGGAAGCTAGATTTAACGCTAAAATTGGCTCTTTGATCCTTAGGCTTGACTCAGGCGTAAATAAGGCAGGAATTCTAAAGCAACTTGAAGTTTTAAATTTAAGCGAGCTAAAATCAATTATCCCCGCTAACCATAAAAATTTGCCAAGCAAAAACGAATTTATTTTAGCGCTTCTTGCGTTGGGCGGAAATTTAATCTTTCGCACTTCGCCTTTAGTGCGCGCATTTAGCATCGTAGCGTGCGTGCCTATCTTAAAAGAGGGCATTAAAGAAAGCTTTCGTCATGGACTTACTTCAAAGGGTTTGGAGGCCGCTGCTGTCGGGATTTCGCTCGCTCGCGGCGATGTATTTGCCGCAAACAGCACCAACGCTATGCTTGCTCTTGGCGAATACATGGAGGAAAGCACCGTTTATAAAAGCGACGATCTTATCCGCGAGCTCGCCCGTCCGGACATCGCCGAGGCGTGGGTCGAGATAGATCAAAACGGCAAAAAGACCGAGATCAAAATCGCAACTTCTAAGCTAAAGGTAGGCGATATCGTGGTCGTGGGCGCAGGCGACGTCATCGCCGTGGACGGACACGTCGTAAGCGGCGAAGCGATGATAAATCAAGCCAATATGACGGGCGAATCGGTCGCGGTGAAAAAATCTCGCGGCGATAGCGTGTTAAGCGGCACGATCGTAGAGGAGGGCAGGATCCGTATCTGGGCGGAAAACGTCGGCGAAAACACCTCTACGCAGCGCATAAAGCACTACATCACGGCATCTCTTAACGAACGCTCCAGCATCGGCATGCATACGACTCACTTAGCCGACAAGCTCGTGCCGGTAACCTTCGGGCTTGCGGGCGTGTCATATCTGATAAATCGAAATTTTATGAGTGTGGCTTCGGTGCTGCAGGCGGATTACTCGTGCGCGCTTAAGCTGCCTACGCCGGTTGCTTTTAAGTCGAGCATTTCAAAGGCGGGCAAGAACGGGATTTTGATCAAAGGCGCCAAGGCTCTTGAGTCGCTTGCGGCCGCCGACACCTTCGTATTCGATAAGACGGGCACGCTTACGTACGGCAACCTGGAGGTCGCCGAGATCATATCGTTTGACGAGCGCTTCAGCAAAAACGATATTTTAAATTTAACCGCAAGCGCCGAGGAGCATTACTTTCACCCCGTAGCCGAGGCGATCGTGGATGCGGCTAAAAAGCACGGTTTTATCCACAAACACCACGACGAGGTGGAATTCGTCGTCGCTCACGGCGTAAAGACCAGTATCGAGGGCAAAAAGCTCATCATCGGCTCGCGCCACTTCCTAGAGGACGACGAGATGATCTCATTTGCGGCGCATGAGCAGACCATCGATCTTGCGATGCAAAAGGGGCTCGCGCTGCTTTACATCGCATTTGACGGCAGACTTTTGGGGCTCATCGGGCTTAGAGACGAGGTGCGCGCAAACGCTCGCGCCGTCATTACTAGGCTCCGCGAGTTGGGCGCCGAACAGATCGTCATGCTAAGCGGCGACGTGAGCTCAAAAGCCCGCGCCGTAGCCAAAAAGCTCGGCGTAGATCGCTATTACGGCGAGCTGCTACCGACGCAAAAGACCGAAATTTTAGAGCAGTTAAAAGCCGAGGGGCGAAAGGTGGTCTTCGTGGGCGACGGCATAAACGATGCGCCGAGCCTGATGAAGGCGGACATCGGCATCAGCATGCTAAACGGCGCCGAGATCGCCAAGGCTTCCGCACAGATCGGGCTTTTGAAAAACGACATCGAGGGCGTCGCGCAGGTAAAGGCGCTGGCCAACGACACGCTGCGGCTCGTAAATCGAAATTTCAACGCCACCGTGGGGATAAATTCGATCATTTTATTTTTGGCGACCTTTGGCGCGCTAAGTCCCGTAGCTACGGCGCTGCTGCACAACGGCACGACGATAGGCCTTCTACTAAATTCCATCAAAGGGGTAAAATTTGAGCATTGAAGATAAAATTTTGGATCTAAATTTTCAGCGCAAAGCGGCTAAAGTGACGCTGGGATTGAGTATGGGTATCACGGCTCTAACCGCGCTGAATATGAACTCGCATATGTCGCAGCTGCATAAAGTTTCGGGTGCAGTGATGCTGGCAAGCGCGATCTGGCACGCTAGCCTTTACGGCTCGCCATACAGCGAGTTTTTACAAAATAGAAAAGCAAAGAGTCGGGGCAGAAAGAGATCCGTAGCAAATTTAGCTTTGGAAAACCTGCCGGACGGCAAAAGTACGTCAGTAAAAAGCGCTCCCCCAAAAAGAAAGCCTCGCGCGCGCAAAAGCGCCTAGCGGCATAGTGCGTCGCGGCTTTAAAGCGCAAAGATAAACTCTAAAGCCGCTAAATTTCTTTAGACGTAGCCGCCGAATGAAACGTCGCAAGCGGTGAAATTTACGCCGTTTGCGGCTAAATTTACTATTTTATTAATTATTTATCTATTTATCCATACAATTCCATCAAAATTTTAAGGAGAGACAATGAAATTAGTTTTATTGTTTTCGGTATTGGCTAGTCTTGCTTTGGGGCTTGATTGCAACGCCAAGACCTATTGCTCGCAGTTTAGCAGCTGCGAAGAGGCGACGCGGTATCTGCGAGAGTGTGGCAGGGCTCAGGAAGGCGGCACCCAGCATACCGATGGCGACGGCGACGGCGTGCCGTGCGAAAAACAGCTGTGCGGCCGTAATGGTCATAAATTTAGCGGATTTTCTAGCGCGCGCGATGAAAAGAGCGAAGTTTCAAATTTAAAGGGCGCTGCCGACTCATGCGGTGCGGAGAAATTTAATGGTAGCGTTATAGCTATAAAATTTGCTTCATAAGTGCGAAATTTTATCTCGGCGCATCTTTAAATTTATAATATAAAGCGCGCCGTGATCTAATGCCGCCGCGCTCGCTAAATTCGCAACGTTCGATTAAATTTTAATTATAAAAGAGCCGGTAAATTTTGC
>NZ_CALEDC010000212.1 GCF_937949835.1 uncultured Campylobacter sp. | reverse complement strand
GCCGTATGCGCCCCATTTTTCGTAGATCATCGCGGTTGGCAGGATTAGATCAGCTACCTTTGCGCTTAGTCCCGGATACGGATCGCTTACTACGATGAAGTTATCCATCTCGCGCGCCGCGGCGATCCAGTGGTTTGCGTTGGCGATCTGCTGCCACGGGTTGTTGACCTGTACCCATATCCATTTTATCTTGCCGTCTTCGAGATTGCGTAGAGCCTGCACGTAGTGCGCACCCGGTTTTGGATTTATCGTACCCTCGGGAAGCTTCCAAATTTTTTCGGAAACCTTTCTGTGTGCCGGATTTGCCACAACCATATCAGCAGGTAGGCGGTGAGAAAACGTGCCTACCTCTCTAGCTGTGCCGCAAGCGCTAGGCTGACCGGTAAGCGAAAACGCTCCGCAGCCAGGTTTGGCTTGCTTGCCGAGAAGGAAATGCACCATGTAACTTTGCTCATTGACCCAAGTTCCTCTTGAGTGCTGATTAAAGCCCATCGTCCAAAAGCTTACTACTTTGCGATCTTTTTCTATATAAAAATCAGCAAGCTGCTTTAGCTTGGTCTTAAACGCCTCTAAATCCTCACTTTCGTCACCCTTAGCTAAAGGCGCTACGAAATCTAGCGTGTAAGGCTCCAGCGCTTTTTTAAATTCTTCGAAGCTTATGAGCCAGTGAGCGTCCGATTTGTCAGAGTGTTTGTTTTCGAGTACATCGCCCTCTTTCATACCCAGATATGCTAACGTAACGCCCTCGGATTTGCTTAAAATTTTGGATTTTTGCTTAGCCGCGGTGTCAAGCTCGGTCTTGCGGTATTTTTTATGATTGATATCTTCTCGCAAGCCGTAGCCGATATCTACTGGACCGGTAGCGAATACGCAGTGCTCTTTAATAAATTTCTCATCTATCATATCCGGGTGGTTGTAGACGATCTCCCTTGCTATGTAGTTCCATATCGCAAGATCGGTATTTGGACGGAATATAATTTCAATATCGGCGATGTTTGAAGTGCGGCTAGAGTATGTCGAGAGATTTATAACTTTTACGCGGTCCGGGTTGCGAAGCTTGTGGTCGGAGACGCGAGACCAAAGGATAGGGTGCATCTCAGCCATATTCGCGCCCCAAGCGATGATGGTATCGGTTAGCTCGATATCGTCGAAAACGCCCGCAGGCTCGTCGATACCGAAGGTTTGCATAAAACCTACGACGGCGCTGGCCATGCACTGGCGAGCGTTGGGATCGAGATTATTGGAGCGAAAGCCCGCCTTTACTAGCTTTGCTGCGGCGTAACCCTCAGGAATCGTGTATTGACCGCTGCCAAGTACGGCAAAGCCCTCGGGACCGCCTTCGTTATAGGCGCGCCTAAAATGCTTCTCCATTTCGTCGAACGCTCGTTGCCAGCTGATCTCGATAAATTTTCCCTTTTTATCAAATTCGCCCTTGGAATTTACGCGCAAAAGAGGCTTGGTAATGCGATCGGCGCCGTACATGATCTTGGCGTTGAAATAGCCTTTGATGCAATTTAGACCGCGATTTACGGGCGCTAACGGATCGCCTTTGACCGCTACGATTTTGCCGTCTTTGGTGGCTACCATGATGCCGCAGCCGGTGCCGCAGAAGCGACAGGCCGCCTTGTCCCAGCGCCAGCCTTTTTCGGCTTCGTCCGCAGCACTAAGACTGCTAGGCAAGCTGATGCCCGCAACGCTACAGGCAGCCGCTGCTGCAGAGCTTTTTATAAAGTCTCGTCTATCCATGAGATTAACCTTTCGTTTAGAATTAATTTCTACTAAGATTTTGAATAATAGCATAAAAAAACAGCTTAGTCTAGATTAAAATCAAGGTTTTTTCTGCAATGAATTTCAGATATAAAATAATAATTTTATAAATTTTAAATTTAGTGGCTCAAATTTTATCAGGACAGCGAGTTTTTGATAAATTTTAATATATATTTTCATTGAATTAAATTAATATATTATACCGATAAATCAGCATTAAAATTTCATCAAAATTTAATTGTGCTTTGAAATAAAACGGAGCGTAATATAATTTCAAAATTCTATTAAAATTATAAAAGTTAGCTTAAAAAGCGTCTTTTGCGATAAGCGATAAATTTTACGCGCAAATACCGTCATTATCGAGACAAAATCGTAAAATTTATCTATTCAATTTAATATGCGGGATTTGCATATTGCTTAAATTTTGCTTAAAAAAATTCACTAATTTAAAAATTCTTTTATAATCTAGAAAGTATAATAGCCGTGCAAACCAAAATTCTTGAAAGGAATATTATGCAGTCCAGAGAAAAGATTGTCAAAACGACTTGTCCTTACTGCGGCACCGGCTGTGGTATCGATCTTATCGTAAAAGACGGCAGGATCGTAAACGCGCGCCCTACGCAGGCCCACCACGTAAATGACGGTGAGCTATGCTTAAAAGGGATGTTCGGCTGGGAGTTCGTAAACTCTCCAAAACGCCTTGCCAAACCTATGATCCGTAAGAAAAACGGAGTATTTGATAGAAGCGGTAAGCTTGAGGAGGTAAGCTTTGAAGAGGCTTACGATTTTGTAGCGTCTAAATTTAAAGAGACCGTCGCTAAATATGGCCCAAGCTCAATAATGGGCTTTAGCTCGGCGCGCTCAAATAACGAAGACAACTACGTTTTCCAGAAATTTTTCCGAGCTCAGGGCAGCAACAACGTCGATCACTGCGCCCGTCTTTGACACGCTCCTACAGTGGCAGGTCTTGCCAACACGCTAGGAAACGGAACGATGACGAACGATTTGGTAGAATTCGCTACCGATACGGACGTATTTTTACTCATCGGCACAAACACAAGCGAGTGTCACCCGATCATTGCCATGCAGATGCAGCGCGGGCTTCAGCGCGGCGCCAAGATGATCGTAGTAGATCCGAAGCGCACAGATATGGCGAAAAAAGCTGATATCTATCTGCAAATCCCGGTGGGCGCGAATATCAAGACGCTAAATACCATTATGAATGTTATCATTGCCGAAAATTTGCAAGATGACGAGTTTATCAAAAACTACGCTCACGGCTACGAGTATCTAAAAGAAGCGGTTAAGGACTTTACTCCTGAGCGATTCGAGCGCGAGACCGGCGTGAAAAAAGAGCTCGTAATCGAAGCTGCTAGAATGTATGCTAAAGCAGGCGCAGCGGCAATCTGCTACACGATGGGTATCACGCAGTTTAGCGACGGTACCTCAAACGTATTTTCGCTTTCAAATTTAGCCATTTTGACTGGAAATTTAGGCAAACGAGGTGCAGGCGTAAATCCTTTGCGCGGTCAAAATAACGTCCAGGGCGCATGCGACATGGGTGCGCTGCCTAACGTCATCCCGGCAGGTGCAGTAAATTCCGCTTATGCTCAGGAGCAAGCGCGCAGAGTATGGCACTTTGAGCTAAATCCAACTCCGGGCTTTAAACTTACGATTGCTCCAGATAAGATGGATAGCGGCGAGCTGAAGCTACTCTACGTTTACGGTGAAAACCCCGTAATGAGCGATCCTTGGACGGAACACTTCGTGCACGCAACGCACCATCTGGATTGCTTTATCGTGCAGGATCTTTTCTTTACCGAGAGTGCACAGAAGGCCGACGTCGTACTACCTGCTGCTGGCTGGGGCGAGAAGGACGGCACCTTTTTAAACACTTCTCGCCGCGTCCAGCGCACGCGCAAGGCAAGCGAGCCGGCTCCTGGCGTAGAGCCTGATTGGAAGGTAGTTTGCAATATCGCGCAAAGAATGGGACTTGAAGGGTTTGATTTTTTAAGTGCGGAAGAAATTTGGAACGAAGTGCGTGCATTAATGCCTAAATTTTTCGGCGGTATTAGCTACTATAGGCTAGATAAGCTAGGCGGCATCAGCTGGCCATGTCCTGATGAAGATCATCCGGGCACACCGGTGCTTTATGCAGATCATAAATCGATGCTGCCTGACGGTAAATTTAGAATGGTGCCGGTGCTTTACGTGGATGATAAAGAGGGGCGCGCTAAAGCGGAGGCGGATTTTAGAGCCAAGATGAAAATTCCGGATGATTATCCGGTAGGAAGCGGCGCGCTTAGCGAGATTCCGGATGAAATTTATCCGTGCTTATTTACGACCGGGCGTAAGGTTTATCACTACCATACTGGTACGATGACGAGAGAGTGCCGCGCGCTAGAGTACGGTGCGGGCGCAGAAGGCGCGCTCATCGAGGTAAGCCCCGACATCGCACGCGAACGCGAGCTTACCGAAGGCTGCTACGCGCTCGTCAAAAATAAGCGCGGTCAGATCGCCGCGAAGCTTCGCATAAATCCGGATCTAAAAGAGGGCACGATCTTTACGACCTTCCATTACAGCGAGGCCGACGGCAACGAGCTCGTGCATGCGGGCGATCTTGATCCGCTATCGGGCATCCCGCCGCTAAAAATGACGATCGCAAATATCAGAAAACTTAGCGAGAGCGAGTTTATCGAGTTCAGAAGACAAAACGAGATGTCGATGCACTCCGAGAAACCTTATCTATCGCCGGTGCATAGGTAGTTTGGGCGGTAAACTCCGCCCGCTTTGCAAAGATGAAATTTAATCGCGGCTGCTGGCAGCGGCAAAATTTGATGAAATTTTATCTTTGCGGGTGTTTCATGGCCGCTTGTGCTTACGGTGCAAGTGGCTCGTGGAATTTTCCACGCGATTTTTTAAATACAAAACTGCGAGCGCTTTAAATTTACGCACGCCGCTTCGGCTTTACTTCGGCGAATTAAGGCTATTTAAGCAAAATTTCACTACGATATGGGCGAAATTAAAATAAGGAAGGTCTATGGAGCCGATTTATAGGGCGGAGATAGTTAAATTTAAAGGGGATGAAAGAAGGATCGTAAGCGATATCTTGGTGCGCGAGATCAAGTTTGAAATTTTACTAAACGGCAAGCGTTTCGGCGCGCTGATGGCGACTCCGAGCGATTTAAAGGCGCTCGCGGTAGGCTATTTGCTGAGCGAAAATTTGATTTCGGATCCAAGCGGTATAAGAAGCATCGAGCTCGCGCCTGACGGGCTTAGCGTGAATGTCTGCGGCGAGATAAACGAAAAGCGGCTAAATAGCTTCGATGCCGAAAAGGTCATCATCAGCGGCTGTGGGCGCAGCTCTACCGCAAATATCGATCCTGCAGCGATGGCGGCGCGCAAAGTCCGCTCGGATGCTAAATTTCATAAGAATGAAATTTTAAATTTGATGAGCGAGTTTTACACGCAGTGCGAGCTTTACGAGATGACGGGCTGTGTGCACACCGCAAAGCTCTTTACCGCGAGCGGCGAGTATTTTATCGGCGAGGATATCGCCCAGCACAATACCATCGATAAATCGGTCGGCAAGGCGGTCTTGGCGGGGTGCGATACGCAGGGCTCGCTTCTTTTGGTAAGCGGCAGACTAAGCTCTGAAATGGTAGCCAAAGCCGTGATGAGCGGCGTTAGCGCGCTTGTTTCGCGTACGGCTCCTACGAGTCTCGGTGTCGTGATTGCGCGTAAATTTGATCTTACCCTTTGCGGCTTCGCGCGCGGCGAAAATTTAAACGTCTATAGCGGCGAAGAGAGAATTTTGAGTTAAGAGGGCGGCATGGAGATAGATATCAGAATAGACGATAAAAAAGCAAGCGAGATCAAAAGACTGATTTTAAATTTACTTAATCCAAGCGGCAAGCTCGATTGCGGCGCGGCGTTTAAGATCGCCGCTAAATTAGGCGTGGACGCGAGCGTAGTAGGAGATCTTGCGGCACGCGAAGGGATACGGATAGATCGCTGCGAACTCGGACAGTTCGGCAAGCTGCAATGTAGCGGAGGCAGCATAAAGGCGCTGCAAAAGCTAAATCCGTTTTTGGATGAGAAAAGGCGGATTTTTTGCCGCGACGCCCGCGCCGTAGCTAGCGGCGGAGTGGGGTTTGATACCGTGCGCTCTACGCTTAAGGAGCACGCCATAGACGTGAAATATTGTCAGTTGGGCTGCTTTAAAGAGAAGAAAGGCAAAAGAATGAGGGTAAAAACAAAAACTTGGATCGAAAATGCGCAGGGCGAGCTCATTTTCGGCAAGGGCAAAACCGAAGTGCTAGACGTGATCGCCCAGACGGGCTCCATCTCTAAAGCCGCCGAGGTTTTGGGGATGAACTACAAAAAGTGCTGGAGCCATCTGCAAATTTTACAAAAAAATCTGCAAGAGGAGCTCTTTAGCACCAAGCAAGGCGGCGGCAATGCCGCGGGCACGACGCTAAATGAGCGCGCCTATGAGCTGATCGCCGCGTATAAGCAGCTGCAAAGTGATATAGAAAACTACGCAAATGAGCGCTTTAAGGAGCTTTTTTTGAAAAAAGAGGTCGAGAAAGACGCAAGTAAAGCGGCAGATAAAAACCATTAAATTTAAAGGAGAAAACGATGTTTGTAAAGCTAAACGATCGAACCTATCTAAACAAAGACAGGATCACGCGCATCAAGGTAGATAGCGTCCAGGACGGTATCAGAATTCGCTTCTACGAGGGGCAGTTTCAAGTCGCCAAAAGCGGCAGATTTGAAAGCGAAGAAAAAGCGATGGAGTGGCTGCAGAAAAATTTTATCGGCAAATAGCCGCCAAGCGCACTTCATAGCCGCGCGAGCAGCTTGCGAACAGATCCGTAAAATACGCTTTTCGTGATACGGTAGCGGCTCGCACTCATTAGCAAGACGATAGTTTTCGGTAGTTTGTGCTTTCAAGAAGAGGTTGCGCAAAGATGTTGCGGTAAAATTTACGGCGAACGAGCCTCGGATATAGAGCCTAGCATAGTCTGTAAATGTAGGATGTAGCTACGCAAATAAGGTCTATGACACGACATTCGTTCGCCAAATTTACTCGAAAGATTCATCATTCAAACCCGGCTTAACCGCATTTTTCGCTCAGCTTTGCCTATCGTGCCTATCTAACATTTATATTTTATTAAGTACTCATTAGATATAGTCGCGAGCAAAATTCTAAGGGGAAATTTTGAAAAGCTTCAAACTTAGGTTTATTTATGCTATCTGCGTGATAGTCGTATGCGCGCTGTATCTGCTAGCCGAAAGATCGGGTCTTACGGAGCGCAAACAAACCCATTTTACCGTCACTGCCGATACAAATGTCTCAAAAGTGCCGGGTCTTAGCAAATACGTAACCCAAGAAGAGGTCGATAGCTTCGCGTTTCGCTACTGGGATATAGATTACAATTCAAATCCGAAAAACGTATTTAAA
>NZ_CALEDC010000211.1 GCF_937949835.1 uncultured Campylobacter sp. | reverse complement strand
CTGAAATTATGCGCTTTTGCTGCCTCCTGCGCTACAAAATTCCAAGACTGCAATAAATTCTACCTGATAATTTTAAAATTTAGCCCCGCGAGCGGAAGTATGTCGCGATAAAGACAAAATTTAAAGCGCGCCGTTTTAAATTTTAAAATTTCATCCGCGCCGCAGAGCCGATTTTTGAGTATAATGAGCGAAAAATTTTAAGGATTTTGTGTGATACTTGCTATTGAGAGCAGCTGCGACGACAGCTCGGTCGCGGTGATGGATGAGCGCAGTTTCGAGCTGAAATTTTACGAAAAAATAAGCCAGGAGACCGATCACGCCAAATACGGCGGCGTCGTGCCCGAGCTTGCCGCGAGGCTGCATACGGAGGCGCTGCCGCGGATTTTGCAGCGCGCAAAACCCTATTTTGGCGAGCTTAGCGCCGTCGCAGCGACCAATACCCCGGGGCTCAGCGTGAGCCTGATCGGCGGCGTGAATATGGCAAAAGCGCTCGCGCTCGCGCTAAATCTGCCGCTCATCGGCGTAAATCATCTCGTAGGCCACGTCTACTCGCTGTTTTTAGGCGGCGAGGCGCGATTTCCGATGGGCGTTTTGCTCGTTAGCGGCGGGCATACGATGGTTTTGGATATCGGCGCGGCGGGGGGTATCGAAATTTTAGCGACCACCGGCGACGACAGCTTCGGCGAGAGCTTCGATAAGATCGCCAAAATGCTAGGCCTCGGCTACCCCGGCGGCGCGCTCATCGAGGAGCTTGCAAAAGGCGGCGAGCCGAGGTTTGAACTGCCCGTGCCGCTAAAGGGCGACAGGCGGCTGGAGTATAGCTTTTCGGGGCTTAAAAACGCCGTGCGCGTGCAGATAGAGAAGCTAAAAGAGGCGGGCGAGCTGGATGAGCGGGCGATGCGCGATCTGGCGCGCTGCTTTGAAGACGCGGCGTGCGTGCACATACTGGATAAATTGCAGCGGATCTTTGAGCTGCGCCGCTTTGCGCGCTTCGGCGTCGTGGGCGGAGCGAGCGCAAACCTGCATCTGCGCGGGCTTTTGACGGATTTGTGCGAGCGGGCGGGCTGCGAGATACTTTTCGCGCCGATGAAATTTTGCTCCGACAACGCCGCTATGATCGCGCGCGCGGCGATAGAAAAGCTGCGTAAAAAGGAATTTACGGCGCCCGCAGAGCTTGAGATCATCCCGCATCTAAATCTACGCTCGGCATTTGAGTGAAATTTTAAAATTTACAAATAGTCTGCGTCCGCTAGCGGATTCTCACGCGCTGGACGTTTGAGTAAAATTTTATCTCGCGCTCGCTCACGGTTAGGTTTCGGATAAATTTCGCTTTAAATTTACACATCACGCTTCAGGCTTGCGCCGCGTTTTGTTAAATTTTTCGTACTCGCACCGCCATCGGTGCGGCTACCCTTGCACGTCCTCGCTGCTTGCAATGTCTAATAAAAATTTGATCGGCTT
>NZ_CALEDC010000210.1 GCF_937949835.1 uncultured Campylobacter sp. | reverse complement strand
CGATCTCCGCAAAAACAGGTGAGGGAATTGAAAATTTATTAGAGATCGTGCTTTTGCAAGCCGATCTTTTGGAGCTCAAAGCAGATCCTAGCAAGCAGGCTAAGGCAACCATCATAGAAAGTTCCCTTCAAAAAGGGCGCGGCGCCGTTGCTACCGTCATCGTGCAAAACGGGACTCTGCACGTCGGCGATACCGTCGTAGCGGGTATCGCATACGGCAAGGTGCGCGCGCTTAGCGACGATAAGGGCAGGGCGCTAAAGCAAATTTTACCGGGCGAATGCGGCGTCATCATAGGTCTTAGCGAGGTTCCGGGCGCCGGCGAGACGCTGATTGGCGTTTCAAGCGACAAGGAAGCGCGCGAGTACGCGAGCAAAATTTACGAGCATCAGCGCCAAAAAGAGCTTAGCAAATCGACCAAGGTCACCATCGACGAGCTAAGCGCCAAGATCGCCGAAGGCTCGCTAAAAAGCCTTCCGGTGATTGTCAAGGCCGACGTCGCGGGCTCGCTGGAAGCTATCAAAGCAAGCCTTGAGAAGCTCCGCAACGACGAGGTCAAGGTCGATATCATCCACAGCGGCATCGGCGGTATCACGCAAAACGACATCGCCTTAGCAAGCGCCAGCGAAAACTGCGTGATCTTGGGCTTCAACGTCCGTCCTACGGGCGAGATCAAAGAGCTTGCCAAGGAGCGCGGCGCACAGATTAAGACCTACAACGTCATCTACAATCTCATTGACGATATCAAAGCGCTTTTGGGCGGTCTTATGAGCCCGATTATCAGCGAGGAGGCCCTGGGTCAAGCCGAGATCAGGCAGGTCATCAACGTGCCTAAGATCGGGCAGATCGCGGGCTGTATGGTTACCGACGGGCTCATCGCTCGCGGCGCGAAGATCCGCGTCATCAGAGATGGCGTCATCGTTTTCGAGGGCAACGTTAGCTCGCTCAAGCGCTTCAAAGATGACGCCAAAGAGGTTGCCAAGGGCTTCGAGTGCGGCGTAGGCATCGAGGGCTACGACGATATGCGCGTGGGCGATTTTATCGAAAGCTACAAGCAAAAAGAGGAGCAGGCTACGATCGACTAATGCTCACCGAATTCCGCGTGGGCATTGGCTTCATTTACACGGCCTGCGGCTAAATTTTAAGTCGCGATCGCGCTTTGAAATTTTATGCTCGCAGAATTTGGGCGTGAAATTTCGTCTTTTAAATTTAGCGGCGGAATGCGCGAGCAAGGCTTTAAATTTTGTCGGTTTCTGCGCGAGGCTCTGCCGCATAGCGCCAGTTTTGAAATTTTAATGTTTAGATTTTTCTTGCAGCGCGTCTTTGCGATTAAATTTTA
>NZ_CALEDC010000209.1 GCF_937949835.1 uncultured Campylobacter sp. | reverse complement strand
GATATCCACGGCGTTTACGACGCGCACGAACTTATCCAGCCGCGGCGAGCCGCCAAACATCGCGCTGAAAAAATCATAGGTGATCTTCGTGGCGCAGCGCGAAGAGTCCAAAAAATACCACGGGAATTTTTTCGCGCACTCAAGCCCGCTTTGATGATGATCCAGAAGTATCACGCGGGCGTTGCGACGGGCTAGCTCGCCGCTAAATTTCTCGCACTGCGCGGGCAGTAAATTTAGATCGGTGATTAAAACCAGGCTTTTCTCGTCCGCGTCTGCAGCGAGCCTTTCATCGATACTAGCGAGGATGAGATCAAATTTTTCGTTTATCTCCTTGCCGTAGTTGGCGTTGAAAAATTCCACGTCCGTCAAATAGTGCGCCGCGACGAACTGCGCGCCGTAGCCGTCCAGATCGGTGTGGCTTAGGTGATATATTTTCATTTGCGCTCTTTGCCGATGATGTCTGCTAGCGTGATCGTATCCATATACTCATCGACTTTTTCTTGAAGCTCGCCAAACATTAGATTGACGCGGCATAGCGTGCGACCGTTCGGGCAGGCGTCGATCCCCTCGGCGGTGCAGTCAAATACCGTCGCCTTGCGTCTTTCGGCGCTTTTGATGATCTCGCTTAGCGTGATCTCGTCCGCATTGCGCGCGAGCACAAAGCCGCCCTTGGCGCCTTTGAAGGAATTTAAAAGTCTCGCACGAGCTAAATTTTGTAAAATTTTAGCCAAAAAGCTGCGTGAAATTCCAAGCTCGCTAGAGATCGAATCGACATCCATCGACTCCTCCTTGCCCGCGATGCAGATCATTGAAAGCAGGGCGTATTCGCTTGCTTTTGTAAAAAGCATTTATTTTCTCCTTTGGTGTCAAAGCGTGCATTTTACACAAAGAAAGCAAAAATTTAGGTTAATTAAGTATAATCGCTTCCTATTTTACCGATCAGGAGGTCATCATGGCTTTAGACACGGCTCAAAAAGCACAGATAGTTGCGAAATTCGCTAGAAGAGAGAAAGATACAGGTTCTGCAGAGGTGCAAATCGCGCTTCTTACCGAGAGGATCACGCTTCTTACCACTCATTTGCAAGCAAATCCGAAAGATTTTTCATCTCGCTTAGGACTACTAAAGCTAGTAGGTCAGCGTAAAAGAATGATGAAATATCTTAAAAACAAAGACTACGCAGTTTACTCCAAGCTCGTTAGTGAGTTAAATTTAAGAGATAAATAAGCTTCTTTGCTCGCGGCGGCGTTTATTTTGTCCGTCGCGATTATACACGGCGTCCGCCAAACGGTGGACGCTTTTTTTATGCCTGGAATTTCAGCGATTGCGGTTTTGAAA